>JBGPLH010000014.1:0-19485 GCA_041486365.1 Thermodesulfobacteriota bacterium
GCCTACATCGAAATCACCGCCGCGTGCAATTTCCGATGCTCCTTCTGTCCGCTCGTGAGCATGGAACGCCCCATGCTCACCATGCCGAGCGCCATGGTGCTGGACCTCATCGAGCAGGTACGGCGCGACGGTCTCGCGGACACGATCAGCTTCCACGTCATGGGAGAGCCGACGCTGCACAAGGATCTCGTACAGTTCTGCCGGATCGCCACGGAGGGCGGGCTCCATGTCTCTTTGGTCACGAACGGCAGCCGACTATCCGACGCGATGAACAGTGCTCTCCTCGATACCGGGCTCAGCAAGATCTCGGTCAGCCTGCGCAGCCCGAACGATGACTACTACTCCGAGATTTTCAAGTCCTCGAAGCAGCTGGACTACGAGGCCTATCTGGGGCAGATACGCTCGCTCGTCGCCGAGTCGTGCAAGCGCGGGCCTGATCATCCCACGTTCGTGGGCATTCGCGTATTCCAGCGGCGAATCTCCGATAGCCTGAGCAAGGAGGTCCGGCACCAGGAGGCCCTGTACGATACGGAGGCGATCATCAGCAGGCTGCGGGGATGGGGAGAGGAGCTTTGCGGGCTCACCACCGACGACCTGCGCCGCATGTACCCCGAACGATTTGCCGCCAAAATTCGTATTCCGTTGACTCCCCGTGTCTCCCTCCGGACCAATCCCATCATGCGCTGGTGGCAACGGGAGGCGGACCTCGTCGGCACGAAATATCCGGCGGTCATCTCTTACTGCTCCGGATTCAAGGACCAGTTTGCCGTGCTGGCCGACGGCCGAGTCACTGCCTGTTGTCTGGACTATGAAGGACACACCGCTCTCGGAAACGTGAAGGAGCGATCCCTGAAGGAGATCCTGGGTGGCTCCCGGGTTTCCGATTTCGTCCGTTCCTTCCAGCGATTGCGTCCGCCGACCAAGACGTGCGCCAAGTGCCTCGGCGGGGACACGCTGCCGGAATGGATAGGGCGGCAGGCGCTCGCCGCGGGTCGTCAGGTGGCGGAACAGGGAATGAGCTCGCTGAGAGGCACGCTGAAGATCAAATAAGTGTCCACCTCGAGAAATCGATGCCCCGCTTCATCCCCCAAGCGTCGCGAATCCGGGATTTCGAGCCCGCTGGCTCATCGCGGGGTGCCGGATGAAACCGGAGAACGAGCAACTCGCCCATGCGCTCTCGGCCGCCCTCTCCAAGGAACTCGGGGGTGAGGTGCGCATCGAGGCCCTGGCGCGCCTGACAGGCGGAGCCAGCCGGGAGACCTGGTCCTTCGACGCCATGGGGCCCGACGGGGTCCGCCTTCCGCTGATCCTCCGCAAGGACTTCGAAGGGGGCGCTTTGCTGAATCTGAGCGCGCTCTCCGGCGAGGGCGACGGCTTCGACCGGGCCGGTGAGTACGCGCTGTGCCGGGTCCTGCATCTCGCGAAGGTGCCCGTGGCCCGCCCCGTCTGCCTGCCGGATCCGTCCACGGGTCTCAAGAGCTGCTACATCATGGAGCGCCTGGAGGGCGAGGGTCAGCCGAGGAAGATCCTGCGCGAGGATGCTTACGCAGGCGTGCGTTCCAGCATGGCCGGCACCCTGGGCACGGTCCTCGCGCGGATGCACGGCCTGGGGCCGAAAGAGCTCCCGATGCTGCCCACGCAGAGCGTTGAATCCCAGCTTGCCCTGTGTCGGCGGATGCTCGATCTCGGACCCGGCCCGCGCCCCATCCTCGAGCTGGCGCTTCGCTGGCTCCGGGATCGCATGCCGCCCCTGCGATCCGGCCCCAGGCTCGTCCACGGGGATTTTCGCAACGGAAACTTCCTCATCCGCGAAGCAGGCCTCGTCGCGATCCTCGACTGGGAGACGGCCCATCTCGGCGATCCCATGGAGGACCTCGGGTTCCTGTGCATGAAGCCCTGGCGCTTCGGGAACAACAAGCTGGAGGTGGGCGGTTTCGGCCCGCGCGAGGACCTCTTCCGCGCCTATGAAGCCGCCGGGGGCGGGCCGGTGGACCCGGAGGTCGTGCGTTACTGGGAGGTGCTCGGCATGCTCAAGTGGGGCGCCTTCTGCGCCATCCGCGCCATGCTTCATATCAACAGGGTCCAGCGATCGGTCGAGGCCGCCGCCATCGGCCGGCGTGTCGCCGAAACCGAGTACGACCTCGTGCGGCTCCTCGAGGCAAGCCATGGCGGTTGATCGTCCCGGCGCGCTGGAACTGCTCGAAGCGGTCCAGGAGTTCCTCCAGGAGCGCGCGATCCCGAAGCTATCAGGCCATGCGGCCTTCGAGGCGCGCGTCGCGGCGAACCTCCTGGCCATCGCGCGCCGGGAGATAGAGGAGGGCCCGCGGCTGCTCGAAGAAGAGGCGGCGGATCTCGAGAGACTGCTCCAAAGGAAGGGGACGCCCGAGGCGCTGGAGGCGGAGCTGGTGGACCTGATCCGGGACGGCGATCCGGGTTCCCGGTGGGAGGACCTGATGGCCCACCTGCGCCGGAGGGCCGAGGGCCGATTGCGAATCGCCAACCCGAGGTACCTGGACGAATCCTAGAATCCGGACGCCCCTGACGCAGGCTCAACCCCCGGAGCAAGACGATGGACTTCGATTTCTCACCCAGGGTGAAGGATCTTCGGGCGAAGCTCGGCGCCTTCATGGACGAGTACGTCTATCCGAGCGAGCGCGCCGTTCACGAGTTCGGCGGGAGTCCCGCCTCGCGCTGGACCGTCCCTCCCGTCGTCGAGGAGCTGAAGGCGAAGGCGCGGGCCGAAGGGCTCTGGAATCTCTTTCTCCCCGAATCGGAACTCGGCGCGGGTCTCACGAACCTGGAGTACGCGCCCCTGTGCGAGATCATGGGGCGTTCGCTCATCGCACCGGAGATCTTCAACTGCAATTTTCCCGACACGGGAAACATGGAGGTCCTGGTCCGCTACGGGACGGCCGCGCAGCAGGAGCGCTGGCTCAAGCCCCTCCTTCGCGGCGAGATCCGCTCGGCCTTCGCGATGACGGAGCCGGGGGTGGCGTCGTCCGACGCGACGAACATCCAGGCGACCATCCGGCGGGAGGGGGATGCGTGCGTCGTGGACGGCGAGAAATGGTACATCTCCGGCGCCGGAGATCCCCGGTGCAAGGTCATGATCTTCCTTGGGCGATCGAACCCCGATGCGCCGCCGCACGCGCAGCACTCGATGATCCTGATCCCCATGGACGCACCGGGCGTCCGGATCGGACGTCCGATGCTCGTCCTCGGGTACGACAGCGCGCCCAGCGGGCAGTTCGAGATCACGTTCGAAGGCGTCCGGGTGCCCGCCGACAACCTGATCCTGGGAGAGGGACGGGGTTTCGAGATCGCGCAGGGGAGGCTCGGTCCCGGCCGCATCCATCACTGCATGCGGGCCATCGGTATGGCCGAGCGGGCGATCGAGCTGATGGTCGCCCGGGCGATGAGCCGCACGGCCTTTCACAAGCGGTTGGCCGATCAGGGCATGATCCGGCGTTACGTCGCCGAGTCGCGCATCGAGATCGATCAGGCACGGCTCCTCACCTTCAAGGCGGCCGACATGATGGACAAGCTCGGGAACAAGGCGGCCCGATCCGAGATCGCCCAGATCAAGGTCGTCGCTCCGAACATGGCCATGCGCGTGCTCGATCGGGCCATCCAGATCCACGGCGCGGCCGGGCTCTCGCAGGATCTTCCCCTCGCGGGCTTCTACGCGGCCATGCGGGCGTTGCGCATGGGCGACGGGCCCGACGAGGTCCATCTCAACGCGATTGCCAAGATGGAGTTCGAGAAGCAGCAGAGACGGCCGGGTGCTTGATGGATCGAAGAAGGAGCCTTGAACCAACGCCACGGAGTTGACGATGCGCTCGAAACGTTTCCTCCCATCGATGATGGAGATGCTTCTGCTCGCCGGGCTGATATGCCTTGCCGGGAGCAACGATGTCCGCGCCGGCCAGTTCGATGACACCATGTGGAACCTGACGGGCACCGTCCAGGCCCGCGTCGGCGCTCTTTCCCAGTCCGGTCCGGTGTCCGGAATGCTCACCCTGAGCGCCGATCGGACCTACCTCCTTCATGATGACAGCTCATCGGGACCGGACGAAGCGGGAGCCTGGTTCGAGTATCGAGGTGCGCTCTATCTCTATGCGCAGAACGTGCTGGAGCAGATCGAATCGCTTGAAACCGAGCTGAGCTCCCAGGCCGGCGAGCCTGTCCGGATCGTTCCGCTTCGAAGCACCGGCACCGCCAAGTTCAACAGCAAGACGGGAGCGCTCTCGATAATCACGAGCGCTCAAATGGTCGCGATGCTCCAAAGTTCAAACCTTACCCTCAATATTTCGCTGAAGGCCGCGCTCACCGGCATGCCGGCGCCCTAGCCGGAGGTCTCCCTGCGCCCGGGGCGGGGTGGTCTTGACGGGCGCGCCGCGCCGTTACAAAAGTTTATCCGGCCTCGATGAGAGCGGCAGTCCGGGCGTCGGCCCTCACCGGAGGTAACAGGTTTCCCATGGACGCAGGAAAAAAGAAGACCGACGATCTAAAACGGCTCGTGGAGCGTCACCAGGTCTGCTGGGAGGTTTGGCCCGAGGAGACCATCAACCGGGACGGGCGCCGGGTGCAGATCGGGTTCGAGCTGGATCTGCTCGGAACGCACGATCACGTGACGGACCCCCCGACGCCCGGGTGCGACGAGTGCGCCGTGGTCTACGTGGACTTGAAGAAGATCGCGCAGGCGATCCTGCCGGAGGGGGAGCACGAGAGCGATTACGAGATCGGAGCGTTCGACTCCGCGATCCGCTTCCCGCCCGAGCGAGACTTCCGCCGGGAGGTCACGCTACCCATCCGGATCGTTCACCGCGAAGGCTTCGAGCGGCCCGTGGACGCCTGCGAAGTCCGCTGTCTGCAGGAGATGGAGAAGAAGCTCGAGGCGCTCGGCGCCTCCAAGGGAAAATGGCATCCGCCGGCGGGACACTTGCGGGACTGAGCCGCCTAGCTGAGCTGGCTACGGAACCTCCGCGCTCGAGTTCGAGAAGCAGCGGGCCGGTCGTGAGGCGGAGGTGTGATGGGCTCAGCGCCAGGAGGCGTCGCCGGGCACCTGCGGGACGCCCTCCCCGGCCTCGCGGGTTCGCGGGAGGCCCAGGGCGATCAGGGCGGCCCCGTAGGCGCCCACGAGCTGGGGATGACGGGGCGCAGCACCCTGTGGCCGGTCTCGTCGGACAGGATCTCGCGGATCGCCGCGTTCTGCGCCACGCCTCCGGATAGCATGACGGGCGGGGTGAGTCCCGCGGTCCTGGCCAGGGCCGAGATCCGGCGCACGAGCGATCGGTGAAGGCCGCGGACGATGTGCTCGGTGTGGGAACCGCGCGCGATGAGGGAGACGATCTCCGATTCCGTGAACACCGTGCAGGTGCTTGATATCGATGCTTCCTCCGCCGTGGAGAGCGCCACCTCTGCCATCTTCGCCAGGGGAATTCGCAACCGCTCGGCGACGACTTCCAGGAAGCGCCCCGTGCCCGCGGCGCACTTGTCGTTCATGGCGAAGTTCTTCACGTTGCCATCGTTGTCGATGACGATGACCTTCGTGTCCTGCCCGCCGATGTCTATCAGCGTCCCGCCGTGACCCATCTCCCGGAACACGCCCCGGGCGTGGCAGGTGATCTCGGTCACCCGGCGGTCCGCGGGCTACACGAGGTTCCGGCCGTAGCCGGTGCCGACGAGCGGCAGGCCGGCGAGACCCGCCTGCTCCCGCGCGATGTCGAGGAAGCGGCGGACCTGCGCCTCGACCCGTGGATCCGTCGGCTCCAGGTAGTGCCAGGCATGCGCGCCCGATGACGTGACGCCCACGATCTTGGTCGTCGTGGGCCCGGCGTCGATGCCGAGCGCGGCGATCTCGCTCTTCAACCTTCCTTGTGGCTGCGCATGACCTCCCGGCGCCCGGGGATCTGAAGATCGATCTTCACGCTTTCGGATAAGGACATGTGGACCCGTCGTGAAAGGTGCGAGAGAACATGCTTCCCGCGCGAGTTACTCCCGGAACTCCCGAACCTCGAGCCTGAGCTTCGGCCGTGCCCACAGCAGATAACCGGCCATCGCGATGGACGCCACGAACGTGCCTCCGAAGGACACCCACACCGGGATGGACGCCCGGAACGATTCCGAGAGGATCTGTACGATCCCGTAGACGTGGAACAGCACGAGGATATAAAGCGTGATGGCGATGTACCAGAACTCCGGGCCCCGCTCCGCCAGGGCCGCGAACCATGCCGCGATCATCCCCAGGAGGAGGAAGACCAGGAGATGCACCCCGTTGTAGGCCAGGACCACCCCGGGCCAGACGACGACCTGCGAGGGATCGTGCAGGCCGTAGAAGAGCGCTCCTCCGAGGAGGGCCGCCATGTGGAAGGGCGATTGCCCGGCGAGCGCGCTCGCGAGCATGAAGAACAGCGTCGTGCACACGTAACCGATCGTCCCGGCGATCAGGCCTTCGGACAGGAGCTCGATGGTGGTGGGCTTCATGTTCGCCTCCCGGCCGCCGCCTCCTGATGGCTCGCCGCGCGGGCGGCGGTAACGCGCGGTCCGGAGTTGCTCGCTCGCTCCGGCGCAGACGCAGGAGCACCTCCCTGCCACCGGGGGAGCGTGCTCACGATCTGGCCGAAGCCAGTTCTGGCCCCTTGTTGGAAGGTGTCTCCATCTCGTTAACATGCAAGATGCAAGCCGAGCACCGCCCGAGCATCTCTTCCCGAAAAAACCGCTCTCGTTGGTGGGAGCGGATGCAATGATTGCAATGCCCCGCATCCTCGATGAAATTTTTTCACTCTCGAAGGCCCCCTTGAGGCGGATTGCCACGGCTGTTGATCCCTGCGCCGCACTACGCTGGCAGGGAGAATTACGCCGGTTTGTCGGGAGATGAACCCAGGACAAGGTGTAGTATCGGCGCCCTCGCGTCGGTCGGCGCCGGTGACGGAGGAATCGCTCCGGATGGGGACGGGGGCCAGGGGCCGCGGCGCGCGGCCGCCCGCTCGAGAGCAGGGCGAACGCGTGGATGTCGCGGGCTCCCGACGGAAAAAAGGGAGGCGGTCTTTGATGAAAGGTGAAGACCGCGAGCTGCGAAGGAGGGCGGCGGAAGCAGGCCCGGGAAATCTTTCCCGCGCTGACCGGATCTGCTCCGTTCTTCTCTTCGCCGGGGCGGTCGCCCTGTACCTCCCGAGTCTCCGTTACGAATTCACGATCGACGACCCGCTCGTCACGGTCCTCAACCGGAACATGCCGACCTCGACCGGCGATTTCCTCGCCCCCTTCAGGACCAGCCTCTATTCGGGAACCGAGATGGGACCGACGAATGCCTATCTCTTTCGCCCTCTGCTGATGACATCGCTTTCGATCAACTACCGGCTGGCGGGCAACACCTATGATCCCTTCTCCTTCCACCTGGCAAACATCGTCCTGTTCGGCCTCAGCGTGGTGGTCGTGTTTCTTCTCGCGCGGGCGATGCTGAGGGAAGGCAGGAGTGGCCTCGCCGCGGTGCTCACCGCCACCCTGTTCATGGTTTTTCCGTCGCATCTCGAGTCGGTGTGCAACGTGAAGAACAGGGAGGAGATCCTCGCGTTCCTCTTCGGCGGGGTCTCCTGGTTGCTCATCCTCGGAAAGCCCGGAGAGGGGACCTCCCGGACCACGGCGAGACTGGTTGCGGCTCCCCTTCTTTTCCTCATGGCGCTCCTTTCCAAGGAGAGCGCGCTGCTGCTCCTGCCCTGCATGCTGATCTGGGAGTACGTGAAGGGAGATCGCTCGAGGGCGAGAAGGACACTTCCGGCCTGGGCCCTCTCCATGGCGGTCGCCACGGCGATGTATCTGGGTATGCGCCACCGCGCGGTGGGATCCTGGCTGAGCCCGCACGACGCGAACACGTTCTTCGGGCCGGGCGAGGGCGCCCTGGTCCGCGTACTCTCGTCGGCGCGGATCTTCGTGAAGTACTACCTCTGGGACCAGGTGTTCGCGCTGAAGCTGGATCCGAACTTCAGCACCCGCTTCATCCTGCCCCTGGAAAACCCGCCGACCTTCATCGGCGTTGCCTGCCTGGTCGCGCTCGCCGGGGCCCTGGTCTTCTCGGTGTGGGAGTTCGTGAGGGTGGGATCCCCGTGGGCGTTCTGGGTGATCTTCTTCCTCGTCAATTCGTTCTTCGTATTCCATTTCCTGCCCCTGGGGACCGCGGGCGCTTTCCGGTTGATGTTCACCCCGTCCCTGGCGCTCTGTGTGCTGCTCGCCCTCGGGATCGTGAGTCTCGGGCGCGCCACCGCCGAGCGCATCGAAAGGGTCCGGGGGCGGCCGGGACTCGTCGCGGCGGGGCTCTTAGTGCCCGTGGCCCTCTGCTATGGCTTGACGACCCTGAACAGGATGGGGATCTGGAAGGATGATGGGACGATCTATTCCTACTCGGCCGCGGTGGGGCGTGGCAATCCGATGAGCTACTACGCGGCGGGGCAGCACTACGGCCAGAAAGGACAGGCGGAGAAGAAGCTCGATTATTACGGACGCGCCCTGCGGATCTTCATCGACAGGGAGCGTGATCCCGAGGTCTTCGATGAGAGATCCCGGGACGCCTTTTCGGTCGTCGCCACCGAGATCGCCTACGCGCGGGTGGACCGCAATCCCCGCGAGGCGCTGGACCTCGCCAACGTGGCGCTCGGGCAGTTCTCGAGACTCCAGGCGCTGCGAAAGGGGAGAATCGATCCGAACGTGGCGGGACCCTACTACGTGAAGGCGCTCGCCTACAGGAACCTGGGAGACGTGCGCGGGAGCATCGAAACCTGCCGGGCGGCCCTGGCGATCACCCCTCACGCGGGCATCGAGCAGTTGCTTCGATCCCTGACGGGCGGGGGATGAGGGGGTCCCGGGGCATTCTTCCCCGGAGCCGGACCGTCACCCGAACTGGCTACGGAACCTCCGCACGGAGATCGCGAACAGCACCGCTCCCAGAACGCCCATCGTGAGCACCGAATCCCACAACAGGTCCAGGCCCTCCCCCCGCAGCAGGATCCCGTAGGCGATATTGATGAAGTGCCGGAGCGGCGAGAGGGTCATGAGGATCCGTAGCCACACGGGCATGCTCTCGATGGGCGCCCAGGTGCCCGAGAGCATCACGATCGGGATCACCACGAGGACCGCCAGCATGCCGGACTGCGCCGAATTGCGCGCGAAGGTGGCGATCACGAGCCCGAGGCCCGCGTTCGTGAACGTGTAGACGGCCGTGAGCACCAGTAAGAGCGTGAGGCTCCCCTCGATCGGAACGCCGTACACGGGCCGCATGACCCCGAACAGGGCGATCAGCGTCCCCGCGAGCATCACGAAGATCATCGCGGTGACCTTCGCCAGCATGACCTGCAGAGGGGAGACGGGGGACACAAGGAGCTGCTCGATGGTCCCGCGCTCCTTCTCCCGCACCAGCGCCGCCGCGGGTAGCAGCAGGCACGCCACCGTCATCATCGTGAGCAGTTCCGAGATCGTCCGGAACCATGACTCTTCAAGGTTCGGGTTGAACCACACGCGACGCTGGTTGTCGATCGCGGGGAGTCTCGCGGGATCCTCGCCGCGGCGTGCGAGATTGCGATCGACCCATTCGCCGCCGTACCGCGTGGCGATGCGCTGCGCGTAGGCCGCCGCGAGGTAGCCCGTCTGCGAGCGGCTGGTGTCCACGAGGAGCTGCGCGCTGGCCGGCGCCTCGCCCTGGTAGAGTGTCTTCGCGAAATTTTCCGGAACGTCCAGCACCACCATCGCCTCCCCGTCGTCGAGAAGGTCTTGGGCCTCGCGCTCGTCGCGCACCGTCCCCGTAAGAATGAAGTAAGGAGGCTGAAACCGGTGGATCAGCTCCCGGGAGGCCGTGGTGCGGTCGCCGTCCCGCACCACGAGCGCCGCCTGGTGCAGCTCCATGCTCGGGGCACCGCCCACCAGCAGGATGTTGAGGGAGAAGATATAGACGACCCAGATCGAGAGGACCCGGTCGCGAAAGAGCTGGCGCAGTTCCTTGACGCTCATCCCGTGGAGCTGACGCAGCCATCGGATCACGCGGGCGACACGCCCGTCCCTCGCGGCGATCATTGCGGCGTCCTCTTGTGGAACATGCGGTGCGACAGCCAGAGGAGCCCGGCCGGGTAGGCCGCCAGGAACAGCGCCTCCTTCCAGAACACCCGCAGGCCCACGCCCTTCAGGAACACGCCGCGCAGGATGGTATCGTAGTAGAGCGCCGGGAAAGCGTGGGCCAGCACGAAGTTCGGCCCCTTCATGCTCTCGACCGGCGTGATCATCCCCGAGAACTGCACCCCGATCAGCACGGAGAGAACGAGCGAGATCATGAGCGCGGAGGACTGCGTCGGCACGATGAGCGAGATCACGAGGCCCATGCAGGAGAGGCACGCCACGTACAGGAAGGTCGCGAGCAGGAAGAACGCGAAGCTCCCCTTGAAGGGCGTCCCGAACCACCCCACCGCGAGGCCCCAGAGCCCGATGGCGTTGGCGAAGGAGATCCCCACGTTTGGCAGGAGTTTTCCGGCGAGGAACTCACCGCGCGTGATCGTGGCTGAGTAGATGTTGTAGATCGCCCCGCTCTCCTTCTCGCGCACCACGCTCAGGGCCATCAGGAGGGGCGCGGCCATGAGCATCGTGAACATGATGAGCGAGGGGGTCACGGTCCAGATGTTCCGCAATTCCTGGTTGTACAGATAGCGCGTCTCGAGGCGGATCGGCTGGAGCAGGATCTGCGCTTCCTCCCGGGGGATTCCGAGGCTGCGGCTCAGGAAGTCCGTCTGCAGCGCGCCGCTCGCGGCGGCGTTGATCGCCTCGATGTAGCCCTGGAGCGTGCGGGTGGTCGTCGGGAATGTGCCGTCAAGCAGCGTCTGGATTTCCGCGACGCGGCCGGAAAGGATCTTCTCCTGGAACCCCTCGGGCAGGACCAGGACGAACTGCACCTTGCGGTCCGTGAGCCGGCGCTCGGCGTCGCGCAGGTCCGGCAAGGACCCCTTGAACCGGAAGTAGTGCGAATGGATGAAGTGGCTCGCGTAGTCGCGGGAGAGCGTGGTGTCGTCGTGATCGACCACCGCGAAGGCGACGTTCGCCACGTCGCGGCTACTGCCGTACGTGTCCACCAGGAAGAGCATCGGGGGGAGCAGGAAGGCGAGGAGGAGCACGATCCGGTCGCGGAGGATCTCGCGGGATTCCTTCTGGGCCACGGTGAACACGCGCCGGAGGTTCACCGGGGGCCCCCGCGGGCGGCGCGGGCCTGGTCCTCGAGCGCGCCGATCCGGTAGACGAAGACGTCCTCCATCGAGAGGGGCAGGAGCGTGACGGAGGAGACGCGGATGCCGTCGGCGGCGAGGAGCCCGGGGATCCGCGCGCGGTCCGCCTCGGCCGACTTCGAAAAGAGGTGAATCCGCCGGCCGAAGAGCGCCGCGTCCTCGAACCCCGCCCGGGAGAGGCGATCGAGCGCGAGCACCGGCCGGTCGGTATCCACCTCGAGCACGTGCCCCGCATCCTCCTCGACCTGCCGCTTGAGATCGCTCGGCGGCGCGTCGGCCACGATCCGCCCCGCGAACATGAGCGCCACCCGATCGCAGTGTTCGGCCTCGCTCATGTAGTGCGTGGTGACGAGGATCGCGACACCCTCCTCGCGCGAAAGCCGGAACAGGATGTCCCAGAACTGCCGGCGGCCCACGGGATCGACGCCGGAGGTGGGCTCGTCGAGGAAGAGCACCTGCGGCCGGTGCACGAGCGCGCACCCGAGCGCCAGGCGCTGCCGCATGCCCATCGGCAGATTCCCGGCCAGCTCCCGCTCGTGGCCCCCGAGTCGTCCCATCTCGAGAATCCACGCCTCCCGGGCGCGCGTCCCGGCCGCGTCGAGCCCGTAGATCCCCGCGTACAGCCGGATGTTCTCCACCACCGTGAGATCGGTGTAGAGGGAGAAGGCCTGCGACACGTAGCCGATGCGCTGCTTGATGTCGCGCCCCGCGCGCCGCATGTCGGCGCCCGCCACGTGACCCGCGCCCGCGGTGGGGTGGAGGATCCCCGTGAGCATCTTGATGACGGTGGTCTTCCCCGCGCCGTTGGCGCCGAGCAGGCCGAAGATCTCGCCCTGTCGCACCTGGAAGCTCACCCGATCCACCGCCCGGAACTTCCCGAAGTCGCGGGTGAGATCCCGCGCCTCGATGGCCACGCCGTCGTGCCCGGAGGCCGCCGCGGGCGCCGGCCGGCGCTCCGCCTCGGGCGGCGCTTCCTCCATCAGGTTGCGCCGGCGCAGGAGCGCGACGTATACATCCTCGAGCTCCGGCTCGCCCGTGTGCATGTCGCCCGTCACGAAGCCGTCGAGCGCGCTCGCCGCGTGCGCGGATGCCTCCACCGTCCCGGCGCCGTCCACGAACACACGGAGCCAGGGTCCGAGCGCCTGCACCTGCGGGAACCGCGTCTTGAGCCGCGCGAAGGCCTGCGCCTGCTCCGGCGCCCGCAGCGTGACGAGGCTGCCGGGCACGAGCGCGCGGATCTCCTCTGGCGCCCCCTCCGCGAGCACCCGGCCGCCCTGGAGCAGCGCGACCCGATGGAAGCGGCTCGCCTCGTCGAGATAGGCGGTGGAGACGAGCGCCGTGATCGCGCGCTCGCGCACCAGCGTCGAGAGGATGGTCCAGAAGTCGCGGCGCGAGACCGGGTCGACGCCCGTCGTCGGCTCGTCGAGGATCACCAGCTCGGGCTGATGGATCAGCGTGCACGCCAGCCCGAGCTTCTGCTTCATGCCGCCCGAGAGGTGCTTCATGGGCCGGTCGCGGAACCGGTCGAGGCGGGTCATCTCCAGCAGGATCCGCTTGCGATCGGCGAGGGACGCCGGCGGAACCATCCGCAGGCGCGCGAAGAAGTCGATGTTCTCCTCGACGGAAAGCTCGGGGTACAGGTGCAACCCGAGGCCCTGCGGCATGAAGCCGATGCGGCCCTTCACCTGCTCGGCGGCACGCTCGGAGGCGACCGGCAGGCCGAAGACCTCGAGCCAGCCACCATCGAAGGTGAGCACGCCGGCCAGCGCCTTGAGCAGCGTGCTCTTCCCCGCGCCGTCCGGGCCGATCAGCCCGTAGATCTCCCCGCGTCCCACCGTGAGATCAATTCCCTGCACGGCGGGGCGCCCACGGTAATCCTTCCGCAGCCCGCTCACGCGGACGACGGCGAGACTCTCCGTGGCGACGACGGCCGCGGCTTCGTTCACGCTCTGTCCTCTTGAGGGAAGATGCCCGCGGCGCGCGCGGGCGAAGGCGGGACCCCCCGGGCCCGGGGAGGACCACTTCACTTCGATAGTGTTCGATCATTCCGTGGACGGGTCAAGGCGTCGAGCCCCGATCCATCGTCATTTCAGATCGAACGCAGATTCTGCGGGACCCATCGAGCGGCGGGGAACTCCGGAACAAGAGAGGCGGAGGTGGGGCCCGCTCACGCGGATCGCTTTCGCCGCGTTCGTAAGATCCCCGCGACGGCCATCAGCAATGCCAGCAGGAGCAATCCCTTCGTCGAGAGCGCCGGGATGTACTTGCCCGAGCCGGTGTTCTGCGTGATCCCCGGATCATTGATGTTGAGGGAGGTTACCGCCGTGTTCGTGGTCACGGTGCTGCCGGAGGATGTCGCGATGACGCCGATGGCGGCGAGGGTCGAATTGGCGTTGATCGCCGCCGCGATCGCCGCGGCCAGGGCCGCCGAGGTCGCGCCTCCCCTCGTCACCACCTGAACGGTCACGCCCTGGATCCCCAGATCGACGCTTCCGCCCTTCGTCGTTCCCGCGAACGTGATGCCCGTGAACGTGCCGGCCGGATCGGGGATCACCACGATGCCGAAGGGGTCGGCGAACTGGCCTCCGACGGAGACGCTCGTCTGCGCCCCTGTCACCGGGTCGATCCGGATCACCGCGCCGTTGTTTCCCGAGGTCCCCTGGTCGAAGACGAAGATCCGGCCGGTCCCGTCGAGCGCGATGCCGAAGGGAGCCACGAGGCTCCCGCCGGAAGACACCGCCGCCTGCGCGCCGCTCACCGGATCGAGACGGATCACCTTCGCCGCGACGGCGTCCACCACGAGGACGTGCCCGTCCGTCTCCACCGCGAGACCGAAGGGCGCCCGGAAGAGTCCGCCGGTGGAGAGCGGCGTCTGCGCCCCGGTCCCCGGATCGACGCGGAGCACGCCGCCGTTTCCGCCGAAGGCGCTCCGATCGGCGACCAGGATCGTGCCCAGGGGCTCCACGGCGAGGCCCACGGGCTGGACGAGGTTCCCGCCGGAGGAAACCGTCACGGGAGCACCGGTCGCGGGGTTCACCCGGAGGATGCGTCCTCCCGCCGCGTCGGCCACGAGCAGGTTTCCGCTGCCTTCCGCGGCGATCCCGATGGGGCCCGCGAAATTGGCCGGCGCGGAAACGACGGTCTGCGCGCCCGTCACCGGGTCGACGCGGATGATCCCCCGCGCGCGATCCATCGTGACCGCCTTCCCGGAGGGCTCCAGGGCGATGCCGAAGGGATCGAGGAAGTTCACGCCGCCGGAGAGGATCGTCTGGGCGCCCGTGTTCGCGTTCACGCGGATCACGCCGCCGACGCCGCCGAAGGCGCCGAAGTCGGTGACGAGGATGCGGCCGGGGCTGGACACCGGGGGTGGCGGCGACGGGAAGCTCGACGGGAGGACCGCGATGCCGAAGGGATCCGCGAAGCTCCCGCCCGATGCGAGCAGGTACTGGGCGCCGCTGGAGGGATCGATCCGGAACACCGCGCCGGTGCCGACTCCCTGATCGAAGACGAGGATCTTTCCCGTGGCGTCGATCGCGACGCCGAAGGGTGCCACAAGGGAACCGCCGGAGGCGACGCTGGACTGCGCGCCGCTTCCGGGGTCCACGCCGATCACCTTCCCGGCCGTGGCGTCCGCAACGAGGATGAAGCCGCCGCCGTCCACGGCGATTCCCATGGGGTTCACGAACATCCCGCCGGACGACACCACGGTCTGCGCGCCCGACACCGGGTTGACGCGGATGATCGCGCCGGCGCCGCCGAAAGCGTCCCGATCGCCGACGAGGATCCCGCCGTTCGGCTCGACGGCGATCGAGACGGGCCGCACGAAACCTCCGCCCGAGGACAGGACCGTCTGCGCGCCGTTGCCGGGATCCACGCGGACGACACCGGTCACCCGATCGATGGCGACGATCTTTCCGTCGGCCTCCAGCGCCAGCGCGATGGGGTCCTGGAGGCTCCCGCCCGAGGAGACGGTCGTGCGGCTCCCCGTCGCGGGATCGATCCTCAGGATCCCGCTCACGCGGTCGGCGACGAGGATCTTGTTGTTGGAGTCGATGATGAGGCCGAATGGATCGACGAAGTTGCCGCCGGAGGAGACGGTGGACTGGACGCCCGTCACCGGGTCCACGCGGAGGATCGCGCCGCCTCCGCCGGAGGCGCTGAAGTCGGCGACGACGATGTCCCCCGGCGCGAGCGTGACGGCGTGCGCGGCGGGCGCGAGCGCAATCGCCCAGGCGAAGACCGCCGCGGCGGCCGCCCCTCTCCGGCATCGGCGGGCATCGTCTCTGATTCCGTCGCGTGACAGGGTGCCCTCCGTGAGCGCGCGCGAACCCTACTGGATCGAGATCCCGTTGATGATTCCGCTCGCCGAGTAGCAGCCCGCGCCGCCCGCCGGGCTGCCGCAGCCGTTCGTGACGCCGAAGTAGCAGGCGTCGCCCGCGTCGGCGCACAGCTCCTGGATCCAGGTCATCCCGCGGCCTGCCCGGAAGGGCTCGATGATCACCTCGAGGTTGGGGCTGTTCTCGCCGTAGAGGATCCGCGCGAAGGTCGAGAGCGAGTCGACCGTCATGTCCCATTCGTCAAAGAAAATCTGGGACGCCCGCGAGCCCTCGTTGCAGGTGTTCCCCGAGTAGGACGTGCAGACGCGCGTGTAGGACGCGCTCCCGATCCGCTCCGTGGCCATGGCCTGCGCGGCGTGGATGATCTGCCGCTCCCAGGCGCCCTCCCGCGTCTGGAAGAAGTAGGGCATCGAGGGAAAGATCTTGAATGCGGGGCGCTGCGACTTCACGTAGGCAAGGAGCCCGACGAAGTCGTTGATGTAGTGTGTCGCGTCGATGGCGCTGGCGGCGACCGGCAGTTCCTTGATCTCCGTGAAGTCCAGGCCGTCCGCGCTGTAGCCGACGTTCGGCTCGTCGATCCGGATCCCCTGGATCGCGCAGGGGGGGCTGCATTCGCTCCCGTTCAGGAGGCGATCGGCGTCGGCCACCACCATGTTCCGGACATTCTGGGAGGCGAAGTTCACGAAGGCGTGCTCTCCCACCGGGCGGGAATCGTAGGGCGCTCCCACCGTGAAGCAGCCGGGCCCGCCACTGCCGATCGTGTGCCGCTTGTCCCAGCGCGAGGTGGGCGGGCAGTCGGCCGGGTTCTGCGCCGTGCAGGCGTCCCAGGAGACGACCTCCGGCGTGTTGCAGGTGCTGTCCGCCGCGAGCGTGCAGGTCCCCGTGCCCCCGCCCGTGCAGCAGGCGAAGGGCGCGCCGGAGGCGGTGCACTCCGTGTTGTCGTTACAGCAGAGGTAGGGGGAGTTGGCCGCCTTGCAGCAGGAGTTCCCGTTCGCGTGATAGGACCGCGAGCCCGCCGTGCGGTGATGGTAGAAGTCCGCCTCCGTGAGCGTGCCCGTCTGGGGCCGGAAGGGCGTATTGGACGGGAGCAGATTCCAGGTCGTCGCCAGGATCCGGTACATCACGAAGAAGTGACCCGCGGGCGGGTTGGCCGCCTTGGCCTTGGCGTAGGCCTGCATGTTGTTCGCGGCGAGCTCGAAGGAGTAGCAGCCGGGCGAGGCGTTCGTGATCCAGGTGTCGGATCGACCGCCGAGCACGCAGTGAAACTTGGGCGGCGTGGGCGGAAGCGCGAGACTCTGCGCCCGCGCGGCGCCTCCCGGGATCCCTGACAAGGACGCCCCGAGGACCCCTTCCAGACACACCGCCGCGGCCAGGATGACGCGCCATCGATTCATGATCGGCCTCTTTCGGAATTGCGGTTCGCTTCGGTCTGCGGATTTGCGGGCGAAGGAGGATGGAAGATTCCGGCGTGGGGCCCAGTAGAGCACATGCCGGGGGACTTTCACAGAGAGGGGGCGTCCGGCGCGGACCCCGAGAAGAGTCGCCGGGCAGCGGGGCTGCGATTCGCATCGCCTTCGCGTCAGGCGCCCTGCGGCCCGCCCTCGGCGCGCGCGGCGCTCCCGGATCCCTCCGGCAGCGCCGGCGGGCGCACTCCAGGAATCACCGAGTGCCTTGCTGCGACGACCGCCTCCTTGCTCGGAGCGGGGATCCAGCCGATCAGCGCCGCCGCCATCAGCATCACGACCGCGCCGTCCAGCTCGAGCACCTCCTCCATCACGTGGGAGTCCCGCCACCGCAGGACCTTATCGTCGATGAGCTGCGCCAGGAGGACCATGCCCGCGGCGAGAAGCGCGAACCGCCATGCCGGATGTCGGCGCACGAAGGCCGCGATACGCGGCACGACGCGGTGGCGGATCGCCAGGAAGACCAGCGTCACCCACAGGATGCTCTGGAGGAGGTCCGCATGGCCGCTCCGCTTGAAGGGAAGCAGCAGCGCCCCGATCAGACTGTGCAGGGAGTCGACGTGCTTGTTGAACAGGAGGGGCGGATGCAGGTGGAAGAGGCTCTCGCCGTAGCTCGCCTCCTCCAGCCAGCCAAAGAGGCCCGCCGCCGGTATCCAGGCGAACTCACGGCGCAGGGGCGCCGCCAGCCGCGAGAGGGACAGGAGCCCCAGGAGGAAGCTCGCGAAGAAGAGATAGGCCGTCGCGGACTGGACGAAGCCGCCTTCGTGAACGAGCGCCCTTCTGAGGCCGGGATGGGTCTCGTACAGCCATGAGGCGAGCGCGAGGCTCAGCATCGCGGCCAGGACGAAGCCCTGGGTCAGGTATCGGAGTGTCCGATTCATAGGCGTGCAGTCTCTCACTTGACGCGAAGGAGGAAACGTTGGCCAGATCTCGGGATCCGGGAAGGCGGCGGACCGTGCCCCGGAGCGTGGGAACCGAGACCGGGCGGTGCAGATACTGCATGCGCACCCGCCGGGCGTCAACATGTACC
Source organism: Thermodesulfobacteriota bacterium (assembly GCA_041486365.1). Lineage (GTDB taxonomy): Bacteria > JAUYMQ01 > JAUYMQ01 > JAUYMQ01 > JAUYMQ01 > JBGPLH01. The sequence goes on from JBGPLH010000014.1 coordinate 18,086, forward strand.
TTCCCGCCTGCGCCTTGATCCCGGCCGGAGCCGGGGGATCGGCTTACCCGTCGGTTCGGGATGGAAGGGGGCGTGGGGCGGAACCGTGCCGGGCGCCCACGGCGTCAGGGAGGCAAACGCGTGATCGTGCTCGCGCTGAACGGCGGCTCCTCGTCGCTCAAGCTGAAGATCATCGACCTCGAAGAGGATCGCTCGCGCGTGATCGCGGTGGGCGCCGTCGAGGCCCTCGGTCCGGAGGCCTCGATCGCGCTTGGCGTCGAAGGCGGCGCGACGCTCGCCGAGCGCGCGCCGGTCCCCGATCTCGCGACGGCCATCGAGCGGGCGGTGGCCTGGATGGACGCGGCCGTTCCCGGAGGGTCCTCGGCGGTGGAGGCCGTCGGGCACCGCGTCGTGCACGGCGGCGCGCGCTTCACGCGGACGACCCGTATCGACGCCTCGGTGGAGAAGGCGATCGAGGATCTGGCCTCGGTCGCGCCGCTGCACAACGCGCCGGGCCTGGCCGGGATCCGTGCGGCGCGGCGCCATTTCCCGGCGCGCCCGATGGTGGCCGTCTTCGACACCGCCTTCCACGCAGGCCTTCCCGACGCCGCGGCCACCTACGCGATCCCCCTCGAGCTCGCCCGGGCGCAGGGGATCCGGCGCTACGGGTTCCACGGACTCTCCTATATGAACCTTGTGGAGCGCCTCCCGATCGTCTCGGACCTGCGCGGGGCCGGGCAGCGCATCGTGGCCTTTCACCTGGGCAGCGGCTGCTCGGCGGCGGCGATTCGCGGGGGGCGGAGCCTCGAGACGTCCATGGGGTTCTCGCCGCTGGAGGGACTGGTCATGGGCACCCGCGCGGGCGATCTCGATCCCGCGATCCCGTTTCATCTCATGGGCGCGGCGGGTCTGGCGCCCGCGGACGTGGAGCGGATCCTGCAGCATGAGTCGGGCCTCGCGGGACTCTCCGGGACGGACGGCGACGTCCGCTCCGTTCTCTCGGCGGCGGCGCGGGGTGACGCGCGCTCGAGGCTGGCGCTCGAGGTCTTCGTCCACCGGGCGCGCAAGTACCTCGGCGCCTACCTCGCCGTGCTCGGCGGCGCGGATGCCGTGACGTTCAGCGGCGGGATCGGCGAGCGCTCCCCGGAGATCCGCGCGGCGATCCTCGAGGAGATGGACTGGTGCGGGATCCGGATCGATCCGGCGCTCAATGCGCGTGCGCGGGGAGGGGAGGCACGCGTGAGCCCGGAAGGCGCGTCTCCGGAGGTCTGGGTGATCGCGGCGGACGAGGAGCGGGTGATCGCGCGGGAGACCGCGCGCTGCCCGGGGATCACTTCGTCAGGATGAGGGCGCTCTTCGGGGCGAGGGTGCGCTTGTCCACGGTGATCGTCGAGGAGGTGGGATTGAGGTACATCGTGGCC
>JBGPLH010000015.1:0-19387 GCA_041486365.1 Thermodesulfobacteriota bacterium
AACCAGGAGAAGGAGAAGGAGGTGAAGGGGATCACCGACGAGACCATGCGGATTTTCCAGCAGTACGACTGGCCGGGGAATGTCCGGGAGCTGGAGAACACGATCGAGCGGATCGTGATCATGAAGGGGGAAGGAGAGATCTCGCCGGAGGATCTGTCCGACCGCATGCGGCAGTCTCCGGGAGACGGCCGGGCACCCTTCCGGGTCCTGATCCCCCCCGACGGCATCTCCTTCTATGATGTGGTCCAGGATTTTGAGAACGATCTGATCGTCCAGGCGCTCGAGAAGACCCGCTGGAACAAGAACAAGGCGGCCGCCCTGCTCCAGCTCAACCGAACCACGCTCGTCGAGAAGATCAAGAAGAAGCAGCTGGACCGCGGGGACCCCTCGGACGATTGAGCGTGGGCACACCGCCCGGCGCCGGAGCGCCGCCCGATGGGGCGGCGTTCCCGCTTGCGGGAGTGGCCCGTCGCGGTACGGGCGCGGAGCGCGACGCGGGTTTCAGGGTTGAAACAGGACGGGCACGCGAACGGTACAATCTCGTACCTCGACGCCGAATTCCGTCAAACCACTGACGCAGATTGGCGCTTCCCGCGCCCCTCCGAGGGCAGCCGCGGGTCGTCTCCGGACGCCATCCCGTTCCTCTCGCGGGAATCGCCCATACCCTCCATCGCCGCAGAACTTCGCCGGAAATTCCCCTCACGGGATCCTTTCTCCGCCCGCGCGCGCGCTTCCTTTCCCTTCTCCAGGCCTTGCGGTTCCGTCTCTTGGCACAGGCGTTGCACATTTGCGGGGCGTCGCGCCCTTTCCGTCACCGGCGCGGTCATCGATGGGAGCCCAACGCCCTTCCGGAGAGACGCATGAACGCGGAACCCAAGCGGCAGCGAACGGAGTCGCGCAAGCTCACCCCGGCCTTGCGCGAGCGCCTCATCATGGAACACGCCCCGCTCATCAAGTACATCGTGAACCGAATCGCCGTCCGGCTCCCCTCGCACATCGACCTCGACGACCTGATCAACACCGGTGTCATCGGCCTCATGGACGCCATCGAGAAGTACGACCCCGAGAAGAACTGCAAGTTCAAGACCTACGCCGAATTCCGGATCAAGGGAGCGATCCTGGACCAGCTCCGTTCCCTGGACTGGGTTCCGCGCTCCGTGCGTCAGAAGAGCCGCAAGCTCGAGGCCGCCTACAACCACACCGAGCAGAAGCTGGGGCGCGCCGCCTCCGACGAGGAAGTGGCAGACGAGCTGGGCGTGGAGATCGACAAGTTCCACGAGATGCTGAACCAGGTCCGCGGAATATCGCTCGTGAACCTCGACGAGGTCCGCAGCGCGAGCGACCTGGAGAAGAAGAACCTGATCGATGTCCTCGAGGACCCGAGCGGCGAGGATCCGCTCCTGGCGCTCGGGGTCTCCGAGATGAAGAAGATAGTGGCGGAGGCGATCGGCCAGCTCCCCGAGAAGGAGCGGTTGGTGATCTCGCTTTACTACTACGACGATCTGAACATGAAGGAGATCGGGAGCATCCTGGACATCACCGAGTCACGTGTCTGCCAGATCCACACGAAGGCCGTGCTGCGGCTCCGGGGGAAGCTGCGCACGATGATGGACAACAAGTAGGAAATTCCCACATCCCCAAAACGCTTTACCCCGCCGCCGGAATCCGGCGCGCGGGGCGGACGCGTTTTGCCCTCAAGATTCTCCCACGGCGGCCGATTTCATGGTTGGACGGGCAACCCCCCCGGGGTTATACTCGCCCGCACCCATGGAGACGCCATGACCAAGCCGTCCAAGCCACGGACTGGCCGCAACCGCCAGGGAAACAGCCCCCAAACCCCTTCCCGCAATCCCGGTGAGCGCTCGAGCGGCGACGTCCGGGCGCGGTCCGGCAAGCCCCCCGCGGGGGCCACGGCCGGCGGAGAAGCCGAGCGCGCGGCGATGGGCCTGTTCGCGCGAGCCCGCGCCCTGGCCCTGAAGGCGCCCGACATCCGGCCCGCGGTGGTCGATCGCTACCGCCGGCTGCTCGCCGACGGCCGCTACCAGCCCGACCTGGAAGCCGTCGCCGACCGGATGATCCGGGAAGGCCTGCTCGAGAACATCGAGAAGTAGCGCCCGCCCCGGCGCACCCGCGCCGGGCGCATCCCCCCGCGCAGGATCCCTGTAGCCCCGACCGGGGGGACCCGTCATGTCCCAGCGCACAATCCTCTTCGTCGACGACGAGGCGAACATCCTGAGCGCCCTCCTGCGCTCGCTCCGGAGGGAGGACGTGCGCATTCTCACCGCGCCTTCCGCGCGCGAGGCCCTGGCGATCCTCGACCGGGAGCCCGTCGCGGTGATCGTCAGCGACGAGAAGATGCCCGAGATGGGCGGGGCCGAGCTCCTGGCCCGCGTGAAGGAGAAGCATCCCGACACGGTGCGGATCCTCCTCACGGGCCTGCGCGACGTGGAGACGGCCCAGAAGGCGATCAACACGGGCGAGTGCTACCGGTTCCTCACGAAGCCCTGGAACGACAGCGATCTTCGCCTCACGATCCGTGCCGCGCTGGAGAAGTTCGATCTCACCGCCGAGAACCGGCGACTCGAACGGCTCACCGAGCTCCAGAACCTGGAGCTCGCCGCCTGGAACGCCGACCTCGAGCGCAAAGTCGCGGAGCGCACCCAGCAGCTCATCCAGTCCAAGAAGATGGCGGCGATCGGCCTGTTGGCGGGAGGGGTGGCGCACGAGATGAACAATCCCGTGGCCGGGATCCTCGCCCTCACCCAGCTGTTGATGAAGGAAGCGGCGGACCCGAAGCTCCTGGAGGATCTACGGAAGATCGAGGGACTCGCCTACCGGTGCATCGACGTGGTCCAGGACATCCTCGACTTCTCGCGGCAGTCGAAGACCGATCAGCGGGAGCTCGCGGACATGAACGTCGTGATCGACCGGAGCCTGACGTTCGTGTCGCTTTACTCGAAGCAGTTCGGCGTCGATATCCGCCGGGAGCCCGCGCGCGGCCTCCCGAAGGCGAGGATCCACTTGAACCAGATGCAGCAGGTCCTCCTCAACCTACTCACGAACGCCTGCCAGGCGATGCCGGGCGGCGGGCGAATCGTGATCGCCACCCGCCATGACGACGCCCGCGACCGCGTCGAGCTCTCGGTCGCGGACACCGGGAGCGGCATCCCCCCCGAGGCGCTCGGCCGGATCTTCGAGCCTTTCTTCAGCCGCAAGAGCGAGGGCAAGGGAACGGGGCTCGGGCTTTCGATCTGCTACCGGATCGTACGCGAGCACGGCGGCGAGATACGCGTCGAGAGTGCGCCCGGCCGGGGAAGCCTGTTCACGGTCGCGATCCCGGCGGCCCGGTGAGGCCTCAGGACCCGGCGGCGGCGTCGAGAATCTCTCCGGGGATCACTTCGTCGCGGATCGCCTGGGCAAGGAGGATGAGGGCCGTCCGGCGCTCGTCCTCGGGAACGCTCACGCGGAATCCCGAGAGCGGACCCACGATCATGGGGTACAAGCTCATGCCGTTGGGGCGCACGACGGCGTCGATACCGAACTGATCGAGGTAGTCCTGCACCAGGGGGAGCGCCCAGGGGTGATCGCTCGCGTAGACGTCGATGTAGCGCGGCATGGCGGGGCGGGACATGCGCCCTCCGGGGGCCTGATCAGAAGGCGGCGCGCGGCGACGGCCGAACCGGATCCCGCCGACCCCCTCTACGGTTTCCCAATGTACGGGACGATAGGATAGGGGTCAAACCGGCACGGGGGGCGCGACCTCCGGGGGGCCGATCGTGCGGGAGAGGTGGAAAAGAATCATGTCCGTCGCCGCGGGATCCTTCGCTCGACTGCTCGTTCTCTTCCGGCTGGGCCACCATCGCTTCGCCCTTCCGGCGGAAAACGTCGTCGAGATCTGCGAGGCGCCCGAGGGGGCCCTCGGCGCCGGATCCTTCCAGCATCGGGAACGGGCGCTCCCGGTCGTCGATCTGCGTGAGCGCTTCCTGGTGGAGGGCGCTGGAGAGCCGCGCGCGGTGCTCGTGACGATGCCGCCGGGGTCCTCCCATCCGATCGCTCTCCTCGTGGACGAGGTAGACGGCGTGGTCCCCTTCGGGGCCGAGTCGCTGCTGGAGCTCCCCGATCCGCTCCACCCCTTTCTCGGCGGGTACCTGCAGGGGCTGTGCATCGTCCCGGGCGAGACAGGCGGAGACGCCGAGGGCGTCGTCGCCGTTCTGGGCCTGGGCTCCCTGGGGATCGGGGATGCGTAGGGGCTATCCTTGAACGGCGCAGCCCGATGCGGGCTCACGCTGGCGCGGCTGGGACCGGACCTCGTGGGGTTGGACCTCTCGCGTGTCCTCGCGGTACTCGAGTCGCCGCCGATCACCGCCCTGCCGCGGATACCCGAGTGCTGTGAGGGGATCACCGTCTGGCAGGGGCGGGCCATCCCCGTGTATGATTTGAAAAAAGCCCTTAACCTTCCTTCCGCGGGAGACGATAATATCCGCAGGGATTCCGTGGTTATCGTAGGCCGCTGGCGAAGCTCCGCCGTGGGGCTTCGCGTGGACGAGGTGCTGGGGGTTCTCGAGTCCGGCGCACCGGAACCGTCCGGGGGCGGCCGCCCCGGTCTTCGCGGCGAGGCGTGGCACGACGGGCGGCGCCTTCTCGTTCTGGATCCGGACGCGGACTACCCCGGTTCACCTGGCGCTCAGGGCGCGTCGCCGCGAGCGGCGTGACGCGAGCGCCTCCCCTGTCACGGGAGAGATCATGCCCCGAAAAGTGCTGGTGGCCGACGACAGCGTCACCATCCAGAAGGTCGTGGGGATCACCTTCGCCGCCGAGGACGTCACGCTCTCCTTCGTGGACAACGGCGACGAGGCAATCGAGCTGGCGCGCCAGATCAAGCCCGACCTGATCATCGCGGACGTCCTCATGCCGCGCAAGAGCGGCTACGAGGTGTGTGAGGCAATCAAGCAGGACCCGGAGCTGTGTCACGTCCCGGTGCTGCTGCTCACCGGCACCTTCGAGCCCTTCGACGCCGAGCGCTCCCGCCGCGTGGGCGCCGACGGCACGATCACGAAGCCCTTCGAATCGCACACGCTCATCCGCCAGGTGAACGAGCTCCTCGCGCGCGCCGCGCCGCGCGCGCAGGCCCAGGCGCCCACGACCCTCGCCGCGGAGACCCCGGCCCTCCACGCGTCCGCGGCGGAAGCTCTCGCGTCCAGCGAGGCGGAGTCGGCCTTCGCGGATCTATCCCGGGACCTGGAGCTCGAGCCGCTGCCCGCGTCCGCCGAGAGCGAGCCGCAGGCGCCGCCCGCCGCCGAAGCCCCTGTCCCCCAGCCCTCCGTGGACGAGGCCTTTGACTTCGGTTTCGAATCGGGCGGCGACTTCTCCTTCGCGCAGAGCACCGGGGCAGCCGTCGAAGCGGCTCCCGCGGAACCGACGACCGCTTCGCACAGGCTCTCGGAACGAGAGGACGAGTTCGAGTTCGTGGAGGAGCCGGGCGAGGTCCTCGAGCTCGGGGAGCCCTCCAGGGTCACGCGCGTGGAAGAGGAAACGCCGGCGCTCCTCGAGCGCCCCTACGGCGCCGGCGAGCCACCGGCCGCCGATCTCTTCTCGGAGGCCCGGACGGCCGAGTCCGGCGAGGTGTGGGACCTCTCCGACATGGAAGCGGTGGAGGAGAGCGCCGTCCTCGAGCCCGATCGGCCCGAGGAGGAAACGGAGCCTCCCTCCTTCTGGGACGACGCGGCCGCCGAGGCCATCGACCTGGTCGAGAGCGTAAGCGTCGACGCGCCGGAGGAGATGCTCCTCTCGGAAGACGATTCGCTCGATGCCGAGCTGTCCGCGGCGGGGGAATCCATGCTCCTGGCGCCGGCCGTCCCGGCGCCGGACGCCATCGAGGCGGAGCCCTCCCGGCTGCTCGAGGATTCCGACCTCGATCTCAAGTTGACAGGGATCGACGAGGGCTCCACTCCCTCCGCCAAGACCGAGCGGACGGAGGGCGAGCCTCTGCACCCGTCCCTCGAGGACCTGCCCGAGTTTGATTTTGACGCCTCCCGCGCGGGCGAGCCGCTGGAGGAGATCCCCGAGATCGAGCCGTCGGTGGAGCCCCTTGCCCCCGTGCCGTTCCTTGGGGAGCCTTTCCTCGCGGAGCCCTTCGACTCGGAGCCCTCCGACCTGGCGCCGGCGGCTCCGGCTTCAGGGACGCGCAAGGCCCCCGACGCGCCGCCCGCGCTCGCGGCGGTGGCGAGTCTCGGCGCCGAGACGGCCAACGACGCCGTGCGCCGCGCGGTGAACGACGCCGTGGAGCGCGTGACATGGGAGGCCTTCAGCGATCTCTCCGAAACCGTGGTCAAGGCAGTGAAGGAGAAGGTCGAGCAGATCGCCTGGGAAGTCATCCCACAGATGGCCGAGGCGATGATCAAGGAAGAGATCAAGCGCATCTCGGACGAGAAGAAATAGCGACCCCTTCCGGCACATACCCCGGCTGTCCCCCGGCCTCGCGGGAGCCTTGATTACGCGGGAAGCCTTCCGGTATACTCCCCTTCACCGTTTGGAAATCCTTGTAGTTTCCGTGCGTTCGCCATTTCACGGCGACGCATGTCCCCCTTTGTCAACCTTTCCTCGCGAGGTCGACGCCCCAGTGAGCTCGCGTCCGCGGCAGGCTCCCCGAGAGCTTCCCAAGATCTACACGCCCACCGAGGCCGAGGGGCACTGGTATTCGGTCTGGGAGGAGAGGGGTTATTTTCGGGGCGACGAAGATCGCCCCGGCCCGCCCTTCTCCATCGTCATCCCGCCTCCCAACGTCACCGGCTCCCTTCACATCGGACACGCGCTCAACAACACGCTCCAGGACGTGCTCGTGCGCTGGAAGCGCATGCAGGGTTTCAACGCCGTCTGGATCCCGGGCACCGATCACGCGGGGATCGCGACGCAGAACGTGGTGGAGCGCCAGCTCCTCTCGGAGGGGCTTGACCGGCACCGGCTGGGCCGCGAGAAATTCATCGAGCGCGTGTGGGCCTGGAAGGAACAGTCGGGCGGGCGAATCATCGAGCAGCTGAAACGCCTCGGCGCCTCCTGCGACTGGTCGCGCGAGCGTTTCACCATGGACGAGGGACTCTCCCGCGCGGTGCGGGAGGTCTTCGTGCGGCTGCACGCCGAGGGGCTCGTCTACCGGGCCGCGAACCAGCTCGTGAACTGGTGCGTGCGCTGCCACACGGCGCTCTCCGACATCGAGGTGGAGCACCGGGAGGTGAACGGACACCTGTGGCACATCCGTTACCCCCTCGAAGACGCTTCGGGGCACGTCACCGTGGCCACCACGCGCCCGGAGACGATGCTAGGCGATGTCGCCGTGGCCGTGCACCCGGAGGATCCGCGCTACGCGGGAGTCGCCGGGAAACACGTCGTGCTTCCGCTCGTGGGCCGGAAGATTCCCGTCATCGCCGACGACTACGTGGACATCGCGATGGGCACGGGCGCGCTCAAGATCACGCCCGGGCACGACCCGAACGACTTCGAGGTGGGCCGCCGCCACGGACTGCCCGTGATTTCCATCCTCACCGTGGACGGGCGCCTGAACGACGCGTTCCTCGTCGACGACGCCGGCTCGCCCCTCCCGGGCGCGCCGGCCGCGCGACTCGTCGGACGCAGCCGCCAGGATGCGCGCAGTATCGTGGTGGAGATGCTCGAGGCCGAGGGGCTGCTCGATAGCACCGAGAAGCACCGCCACGCGGTGGGTCACTGCTACCGCTGCGGCACCGTGGTCGAGCCCTTCCTCTCGCCCCAGTGGTTCGTGAAGACCAAGCCGCTGGCCGAGCCCGCGATCGCGGCGGTCGAGGATGGCCGCACCCGGTTCCGTCCCACGCAGTGGGAGAACACCTACTTCGAGTGGCTCCGGAACATCCGCGACTGGTGCGTCTCGCGGCAGCTCTGGTGGGGCCACCGGATCCCGGCCTGGTACTGCCTGCGGTGCGATCGCGATGCGATCACCCAGGTCGAGGGCGAGGAGCTTCGCTCCGATCGAATCGCCCTGTCCGCGCAGCCCATCCTCTCGGCGGAGCCGCCGTCGGCGTGCCCGCGATGCGCGGGAACGGAGCTGATTCAGGACCCGGACGTACTTGATACGTGGTTCAGCTCCGCCCTCTGGCCGTTCTCCACCCTCGGGTGGCCCCAGGAGACGAAGGCGCTGGCCACCTGGTATCCAACCAGCACGCTGGTCACTTCCTTCGACATCATCTTCTTCTGGGTCGCGCGCATGATGATGATGGGCCTGCGGTTCACAGGACAGGTCCCCTTCCGCGACGTGTACATCCACGCGCTGGTCCGCACGGAGACCGGCGAGAAGATGAGCAAGTCGAAGGGGAACGTGATCGACCCGCTCGACATCGTCGACAAGTTCGGCGCCGACGCCTTCCGCTTCGCGCTCATGGCGCTCGCGGCCCAGGGGCGCGACATCCGGATCAGCGAGAAGCGGATCGAGGGCTACCGGAACTTCGTCAACAAGCTCTGGAACGCCGCGCGCTTCGTCCTGATGAACGTCGAGGATCACGACCCCCGGGCGGCCGGGTGCCCTTCGCTCACGGCCGCGGACCGCTGGGTGATCCGTCGCCTCGGGCAGGCGCTCACGGAGGTCGATGCGGCGCTCACGGCCTACCGGTTCAATGACGCCGCCCTTGCGCTCTACCAGTTCACCTGGAATGTCTACTGCGACTGGTACATCGAGCTGGCCAAGCCCGCGCTCCAGGATCCCGCGCGGCGCGCCGCCGCCCAATGGACGCTCCTGCGCGTCCTGCGCGACGTCGCGAAGGCGCTCCACCCGATCGTGCCCTTCGTGACCGAAGAGATATGGAGCGCGCTGCCCCGCCCCGAAGGCGAGCCCGCGCACGTGATGATCGCGCGATACCCGGAACCCTTCGCGGAGCACGGCGAGGATCTCGAAGTTGATCGGCTCGAGCAACTGATCGACGTGATCGGCCGCGTGCGGAACATCCGAGGCGAGATGGGCGTGGCCCCGGGCCAGAAGGTGGATCTCTTCCTGCTCTCCGACGACGAGGCGGCCCTTGCGCCGCTGCGCGCCGGGGAGGAGCATCTCCTCCGGCTCGGCAACCTGGCGCGCGTCGTCTTCGGACGGACGGCCGACCGGCCGCCGGTTTCCTCGATGGCGCCCGCGGGGGCCGTGGAGGTGCACGTGGCGCTCCCGGACGCCGATCCGGCCGAGGAGGTCCGGCGCCTGGAGAAGGAGATCGCGAAGATCGACGGAGAGCTCGCCGCGCACGACCGCAAGCTCGGGAACCCGTCCTTCCTGGAGCGGGCCCCCGCGGAGGTCGTCGCGGAAACACGCGCGCGCCGGGATGAAGCCCTGGCCTCCCGCGCGAAGCTCGCCGCGAGCCTCGCCAAGGTCCGTGGAAGCGACGGATGACGAATCTCGACGCCCTGATCCGGATGGCGCTTGCGGAGGACCTGGGCGGGCCGCCTCGGGACGTGACGAGCGAGGCGGTGATCGACCCGGCTCAGATCGGCGAGGCGGAGATCAGGGCCAAGTCGGACCTCGTGCTCTGCGGCATGGAAGGCGCTCGGAGGACCTTCGCGCTGGTGAACAAATCGCTCCGTTTCGATCCGATCCACGCTGACGGCGATCGCCTCTCGCCCGGCGACGTGGCGGCGCGTGTCCGGGGGCCGCTGCGCGGCATCCTGATCGGGGAGCGCACGGCGCTGAACTTCCTGCAGCACCTTTCGGGCGTGGCAACGCTCGCGGCCCGATTCGTGGAGGTGGTGAAGGGTACGAAGGCGGTCATCCTCGACACGCGGAAAACCCTGCCGGGCTGGCGCGCGCTCGAGAAATACGCGGTGCGATGCGGCGGCGCGACGAATCACCGGATGGGTCTTTTCGACGCGGTGCTCCTCAAGGACAACCACGTCCGCGCGGCGGGCGGAATCCGCAAGGCGATGGCGCTCGCGCGCAAGGGCGCGCCCGGGATGCCCGTCGAGATAGAGGTGACGACGCTCGCGGAGCTGGACGAGGCCGTCGCCGCGGGCGCGGAGCGGGTGCTGCTGGATAACATGGACATCGCGACGCTGCGAAAGGCCGTGACGCGCGCGTCGGGAAAGGCGCCGCTCGAAGCCTCGGGCGGGGTGACGCTCGCGAACGTGCGGGCGATGGCCGAGTGCGGCGTCGATTTCATCTCCGTGGGCGCCCTGACGCATTCGGCGACGGCCGCGGATCTGTCCCTGAAGATCGTGAAGCCGTGAAGGACGGCTGCAACCCATGAAGACCGGCAAGGTCAAAAGGAGCGGGAATGCGGGCCCGCGGAAACCGCCGGCGGCGCGGAGGACGGCGTCCCGCGCGACGAAGCCGCGCGGCGGCCGGGCGGAGAAGGTCCTCTCCTTCCTGCGAGGGAGCGACGACTTCGTGTCGGGCGCCGAAATGAGCCGCGCGTTGGGTATCTCGCGCACCGCCGTCTGGAAGCACATCGTCGCCCTGCGTGGCGCGGGCTTCGTGGTGGAGGCCGTGCCCTCGCGGGGCTACCGCCTGCGCGCCGCCCCCGATCTCCTCCTCCCCTCCGAGATCCAGCGCGGCCTCACGACGGGCTTCGTCGGCCGGGATATCCATCACTTCGAGAGCATCGACAGCACCAACCGCGTCGCGCTCTCGCTCGCCGAGGAGGGCGCCGCGGAGGGCACGATCGTCGTCGCGGAAACGCAGACCGCCGGGCGCGGACGCCTGGGTCGCTCCTGGTTCTCGCCTGCCCGGGTGAACCTCTACGCCTCCGTCATCCTGCGGCCATCCCTCCCCATGGCCCAGGCGGCGCAGGTGGTGCTCGTCGGGGCCGTCGCGGCGGCCCGAGCGATCGCATCCCTCTACGATGGCCCCCCGGACACGCTTCCCCGGATAAAGTGGCCCAACGACATCCTGATAGGTGGCCGTAAGGTATCGGGAACATTGGTAGAAACCGCTTCCCAGGGCGAGCTCGTCCGGCACCTCGTCTTGGGAATCGGGATCAACGTCAATCTTGCCGAAAAGGATCTTCCGGAGGACATTCGTGGGATTGCCACCTCACTTGCCATCGCCTGCGGCCATCCCGTGCCCCGGGTGGAGCTGGCCCGGAGGCTCTTCGGAGAGATAGAGGCGGCCTATCTGCGGTTCCGACAGGAGGGGTTCAGGCGGCTGGCCGCGGAGTACGCGTCGCTCTCGGAGATGTGGGGAAAACCCGTGCGGGTCACGCTCACCCGGGGGAGCGTCGAGGGGATCGCGGAGGGCCTGGAGCCCGACGGGGCGTTGCGCCTCAGGCTCCCCACGGGGAGCGCCGAGCGAATCCTGGCCGGGGACGTGCAGCTTCTCCGGTAGAATTGACCCAAGCGGCGCCGGCCGCCCGACGCGCCCGCGGCCGAGCGCCTTACCCGAGCATGACGGAGACCTCCATGCTGCTCGCGATCGACGTCGGTAACACGAACGCGGTCTTCGGGCTCTATCGGGGAAAGGAGCTCCTCGAGACCTGGCGCATCGCGACCCGGCGCGAGACGACGGGGGACGAGTACGGGATCATGCTGCGGCAGTTCTTCGCGATTTCGGGCCATGCGCCCGACGAGGTGCAGGCCATCGCGATTGCGTCCGTGGTGCCGCCGACGCTGCAGCCGCTCGAGGAAATGTGCGAAAAGTACTTCAAGCGGCGGCCGCTCGTGGTGGGACCCGGGATCAAGACGGGGATCTCGATCTTCTACGACAACCCGCGGGAAGTGGGGGCCGACCGGATCGTGAACGCGGTGGCGGCCTACGAGAAATACGGGGAAGCCGTCGTGGTGGTGGATTTCGGCACCGCGACCACTTTCGACTGCGTCTCGGAGCGGGGCGAGTACCTCGGCGGTGTGATCGCCCCGGGGATCGGAATCTCGGTCGAGGCGCTCTTCCAGCGCGCGTCGAAGCTGCCGCGCGTGGAGCTGGTGCGCCCGAAGAACGTCATCGGCAAGAACACGGTGAACTCGATGCAGTCGGGGATCGTCTTCGGCTACGTGGGCCTCGTTGACGGGATCGTCGAACGCATCGCCAGGGAGTACAAGTCGCCGCCCCGCGTGATCGCGACCGGGGGCCTGGCGCATCTCATCGCGGCCGAGTCCGCGACGATCGAGCGCGTGGACGAGAACCTCACGCTCGACGGGCTCCGGATCCTGCACGAGCGCAACCGGGAGCCCTGACGCCGGCGGCGGGCCTCGCCCCCGCGGCAAACGATTTCGAATCCCCGGCAGCACCCACGAGGAGTAGCATGGACACCGAACTCATCACGGAGGATCTGCTCGAGCGCGGCGTGAAGCTGCTCGGGTCGGGACATTACAAAGACGCGCTCCGCAACCTGAAGCGCGCCTACCAGCTCGACGCCGACTCCACGCGCTGCCTGTCGTACCTGGGGCTGGCGCTGGCGCTGGCGGAGAAGCGCTTCAAGGAGGGGGAGGAGCTCTGCCAGCTCGCGGTCCGCAAGGAGTTCTACCACCCCGCCTACTACCTGAACCTCGGCAAGCTGTACCTCGCCTCCGGCGACAAGAAACGGGCGATCTGGGCCTTCCGCAAGGGGCTCGAGGTGGACCGTTCCGACGCGGGCCTGCGCGCCGCCATGGCGTCCTTCGGCCAGCGCTCGAGACCGCCGATCGCCTTCCTCCCGCGCACCCACATGGTGAACAAGACGCTCGGCAAGATCCGCCACACGGTGGTCCCCCGCGGCCGCAGGACGGCCGACGATGCCCCATCTCTGGGGAGCGAGGGCGCCCTGGCGTCCGCGCCGAGGAAACCATGACGAAGACCGGGATGCCTGCTCGCCACGGGCATCCCTCCCCTCTCGGCCCGTGCGCTGGAAGGCGCCCCTGGGCGTGCGCCCGGGCCGACATGCGAAGGAGAAGCCACGATGAAGGGAATCCCGACGAAGGACCTCAGGAACCTCGCGGTCATCGGGCATGGCGCCTGCGGGAAGACGAGCCTGTGTGAGTCGCTCCTCTTCACCGCGGGCGCGATCAAGACGCTCGGGACCGTGGAGGCGGGAAACACGGTCATGGACTTCGAGCCCGAGGAGGCCGAGCGGCGCAAGAGCCTGTCGGCCGGCTTCGCGTCGCTCGCCTGGAAGAAGCATGGCGTGCACCTCGTGGACACGCCGGGGGATTCCAACTTCATCGAGGAAGCGCGGAGCGTGCTGCAGGTTCTGGACGGCGCGCTCCTCGTGATCTCGGCCGTCGCCGGCGTGGAGCCGCAGACCGAGAAGGTCTGGTCCCACGCGCGCAGGCTCGGCATCGCGGGGCTGGCCTTCGTGAACATGATGGACCGCGAGAACGCCGACTTCGACAGGGCGGTCTCGGGGATGGAGAAAGCGCTGGGCGTGAAGGCCGTGCCGCTGCAGATCCCCCTGGGCGCCGGCGAGAGCTTCCGCGGCGTGATCGATCTCGTCGAGGGGAAGGCCTACGTCTACGCGGACGCATCGGGGAAATTCAGGACGGAGGACATTCCGGCCGATCTCGCCGGCCGCGCCGGAGCCGCCCGCAAGGAGATGCTCGAGTCGATCGCGGAGGCCAACGACGATCTCATCGAGAAGTACCTCGAGGGCCAGGAGCTCACCGAAGCGGAGATCGCCCGCGGTCTCGTCCACGCCGTCCACGCCGGCGCTTTCCTGCCCGTCGGCTGCGGGAGCGCCACGAGGAATGTGGGCATGGGGCCTCTCCTCGATGACGTGATCCGCTCCCTTCCCTCCCCCGAGGACCTCGGCGTCCGCCAGGGGAAGGAGCCGGGAGATCACGGCAAGGAGATCGAACGCGCCCCCTCGGAGACGGCGCCCTTCGCCGCCGTCGTCTTCAAGACGCTCGTCGATCCCTTCGCGGGCAGCCTCTCGGTCATGCGGGTCGTCTCCGGAAAGCTCCTCCCCGATCTCCACGCCCTGAACACCCGCCGCGCGGGCAAGGAGCGCCTGGCGCACCCCCTCTGGCTTTTTGGCAAGAAGCAGGGCGCGGCCGAGGAAGCCGGCCCCGGCGACATCGTGGCCGTGTCGAAGCTCCGGGACACCCACACCGGCGACACCCTCTGCGAGGAGAAGGCGCCCGTCCTCTTTGCCTTCGAGATGCCCCCGCGGGGCGTAATCTCCTACGCGATCGGGGCCAAGTCCAAGCAGGATGAGGATAAAGTTCATTCGAGCTTGCACCGATTGATCGAGGAGGACCCCACCCTCCACCTGGAGCGGGACACCCAGACGAAGGAGTCGATCCTTTCGGGCATGGGGCAGCAGCACATCGAGGTGGCGGTCGAGAAGCTCAAGCGCAAGTTCGGCGTCGACGTGGTCCTTCACACGCCGAAGGTCCCCTACAAGGAGACGGTGAAGGGGAAGGCGACCTCCGAGGGAAAGATCAAGAAGCAGACGGGCGGCCATGGGCAGTTCGCGGTGGCGTGGCTCGAGGTGAGCCCCCTCCCCCGCGGCAAGGGCTTCGAGTTCGAGGACCGGATCGTCGGTGGCGTGATCCCGCGCAACTTCATCCCCGCCGTCGAGAAAGGGGTGTTGGAGACCCTCCCCCACGGCGTGCTCGCGGGCTGTCCGGTGGTGGACGTGAAGGTCGCGGTCATCGACGGCAAGCACCACCCGGTGGACTCATCTGAAATGGCCTTCAAGCTCGCCGCGAGCATGGGTTTCAAGATGGCGATGGAGCAGGCCCAGCCGACGATCCTCGAGCCGATCATGAGCATGGAAATCGTGATCCCCGAGGAGAACGTCGGCGACGTGATCGGCGATCTCAACGCCCGGCGAGGACGCGTGCTCGGCGTCGATTCCCGGGGCGGATACCAGGTCGTGAAGGCCCAGGCTCCCATGGCGGAAGTCCTGAAGTACGCCCAGTCGCTCACCTCCATCACGAGCGGCAAGGGAACCTTCACGATGGACTTCGATCACTACGACGAGGCACCCGCGCCCGTGCGCGAGAAGATCGTGGCGGCGGCGAAGTCGCCGGAACCCAGCGCGGAATAGTCAGCCCCTGCTATCCGCAGAGGCTCGGCGGAAAGGCGGATCGTGCCGGCAGCTGAGAGGATCCCGATCTCCCAGGAAGCCGCCCGCTTTGTGGAACCCGGAGCGCCGCGGGAGGCGAAGCTGCTCGCCGCGCGCGGGACGCTGCCGCTCTCGCCCGCCGAGCTGGTGACCGTTCTGTTCATACTTTCGCGGGAGGCCGACGCGGAGATCCGCGAGATCGCGTTGACTTCGGTCGGCTCCCTCCCGCCCGATCTCGTCCACCGCGCCCTCGACCAGGGGCTCGCGGGGCCGCTGATTGACTTCCTCGCGCGGCGGCGCGCGCAGGACCCGGTTCTCCTCGAGCGGATCGCGCTCGAGGCCGCCACGCCCGACGTCACCATCGCGTTCCTCGCCTCCCTCCCCCACAAGGGGATCGTGGAGATCGTCTCCGACAATCAGGCCCGCATCCTGAGAAGCCCCGCGATCGTGGAGGCGCTCGGCAGCAACCCGCTCACGGGGCGCGCCGCCATCGACCGGATCCTCTCGTTCCTGGGGCTGGAGGGGAAGCTCAAGCGCGTCCACGCCGCGCCGGAAGTCCCCGGCGGTGCGAGGGCCCACTCCCAGGATGCCGGGACCGAGAAGGCCCAGGGGGACGAGGCGCATGCGGAGGCCGGAGCGGCCGCCCAGGCCTCCGCCGCGAGCGTCGCGGTCGCCGGGGGCGCGGCCGACGATGACACCTCCGACCTCCCCGAGGACCTCGTCAAGACGGTGGAGGACACCCCGAATCAGGCGAACGTCGATCGGCACAGCCTCATGCAGGTGATCCAGGCGCTCACCGTGTTCCAGCGGATCCGGCTCGCGCGGATGGGCAACAAGGAGGCGCGGGGGCTCCTGGCCCGGGACCGGAACAAGATCGTGGCGACGGCCGCCATTCGCAGCCCCAAGATCACGGAAAACGAGGTCGTCGCCTTCGCGCGCTCGCGAAGCGTGAACGACGAGATCCCGCGGATCATCGCGATGGACCGCGAGTGGACGAAGACCTACCAGGTCCAGCTCGCCCTCACCGCCAACCCCAAGACCCCGCTCATCCACTCCCTCAAGTTCCTGAACTATCTCCAGGAGGCCGACCTCCGCGCGATCGCCAAGAGCCGGGACGTGCCGCGCCAGGTAACCACCGCCGCCCGGAGGATACTCATGCGAAAGAAAGGGGACCACTAGCCATGGCGCACGTGAACCCTCACACCCGCGAGGTCTCGGCCAACATCGTCTACTACGGACCGTCGGGCGGCGGGAAGACGGCGAGCCTGGAGTACATCCATCGCAAGCTGCGCGCCGATCTCCGCGGCAAGATCACCCGCGTTCCCGCCCAGCTCGACCCCACCGCCAGCTACGAGCTTATCCCGGTGGAGCTGGGGGAGATCAAGGGGATGCGGACCCGCTTCCAGATCGCGAGCGTGCCCGGCGATCCGATCCACGCGACCACCCGCAAGGCGCTGCTGCGCGACGTGGACGGGATTGTCTTCGTGGCCGACTCCCGCGCGGATCGTCTTGCGTCCAACATCGAGAGCCTGAAGGACCTCGAGGAGAACCTCGCGGCCTACGGGCGCCTCCTCGCCGACGTGCCGCTCGTTTTCCAGTGGAACCGATCCGAGCAGCCCGGCGCGCTCACCCCGGAGGCGCTCGGCCGCAGGCTCAACCCCGTTGGTGCGGAGGCCTTCGAGTCGGTGGCGACCGATGGCACCGGTGTGCTCCAGGCCCTCACCACGATCACGAAGCTGATTCTCCGGAACCTCCGCTCGAGCACCCAGTCCCCCGCGCCGCCGCCTGCGGTCGAAGCGGCGACCCGGCGCGGGGGCGAGTCCGCTCCGGCCACGTTCCGCGTTGCCGAGCCCCCTCCCGCGGAGAACCTCGCCGTGAGCGCGCGGGGCGAGCAGTTCGATCCGCGATCGATCTCCCGCGAGGCCGACCTCGGCCTGGGGGCGCTCCAGGACTCGCTCGCGGCGCCGCCTCCCCTCTCCCCGTCACCTTCCCCCGCCATGGTGTTCGAGGAGGCCCCGAGGGATTCATTCGCCGAGGATCTGCTGGATGCCGGCGCCGAACCCCTCGTCGAGGAGGAGCTGCCGGAGGCGAGCCTTTCCGACCTCACCGCCGATCTCCTCGAGGAGCCCGATTCCACGAAGCGGGCGGAGATGATGGTCGAGATCCGGGAGGACATATCGGAATCAAGGTCCTTCGGGACGGCGATCGATCTCGACGCCGTCACCGACATTGACGCGATCCCCGGTCTTGAGACCGGGGCGGACCTCGAGGTCCAGGACCTCGCGGCACTCGACATCCCGATGGAGCCCTTCGAGGAGCCCGCGGACGGGACCGCGAGCCTGGACATCCTCGAGTCATCCTTCGAGCCCCTCGACTTCGCGGGAGAGGTGACCCGGCTTGCCGGGCGTGACCTCGCGAAGCGGATCGATCAACCCGGTCCGCCCGCCACAGCGCCCGGAGTGGGCGCCGAGACGTGGGAGATCGTGGGTGTTGGCGCGCCCAAGCGGCTGGGGCCGGCGACGTTCAGCATCCCGCTGGAAATTTCCGAAGGCGACGGGGAGGCCCGCGTGGCCGAGATCACGATCACCCTCTCGCCGCCGAAGCCGAGTCGAAAGGACCCATGAACCCGGAGAACCCCACGCGGGTGGCGCTCGTCGGCGCGGGAGAGGAATCGCTGGATCTGGTCGCGCGACTGCTCGAGGACCCCCGCGTGGACCTGGTCGCGATCCTCGATCCCGACCCGGACGCGGCCCGCGCCCGCGTCGAGCGCTTCCTCGCCGAGCACGCGCCGGCGCTGATCGAGCGCTTCACGCCCCTCGTCACCGCCGATCCCGCGCGCATCAGCCGCGACGAGCCCGCCGACGTCCTCGTGAACGGCGCCCCCACGGGCGAGTTGACGGAGGCCCTCGCGCGCGCCCTGTCCCCCAGGCAGGTCCAGCAGGTGAGCGCCTTCTCGGCGCGCATGGTGTGGGGCCCCCATCCGGGCGAGGTCCCCTCGCGCCGTGACGCCGCGACGCCCCCCGAGCGCGCGCGGCTGCTCCAGAGCCTCCACGAGATCATCCACGCCCAGAATCTCGCCGGCGGCGACGAGCAACTGCTCACGCTCATCCTCGACACGGCCATCCGCGCGACGGGCGCCGACCGCGGGTCGCTCATGCTGCTGGACCGCTCCGACAACCTCCTCAAGGTGCGCGTGGCGCACGGAATCGAGGAGGAGCTGATCCCGAAGATCCGCTTCCCTCTCGGCGAGGGGATCGCGGGAAAGGTGGCCAAGGAAGGGGCGCCGATCCTGATCAGCGGCCGCGCCGACCGGAATCAGTTCCGGCTGCTCCGCGATCGTCCCGACGTTCAGAGCGCCCTCTCCGTCCCCCTCACCGTCGAGGGGAACGTGATCGGCGTCCTCAACGTGTCGAGCAGCCACGAGGGGAAGGAATTCACCCGGGCCGATCTCTCGTTCCTCGTGGAGCTCGCGGGCCTGGACGCCCAGATCATCCTGCGCTCCGAGGAGATGCGCGAGCTGCGCGAGAGCGTGGCGAAGCTGAAGATCGCCCGTCAGGTGAACCAGGTGCTCGGCTCGCCGGCTGCGCTGGACGAGCGTCTCGCCCGCGTGTGCGCCATCGTGTGCGAGATGGTCCCCGGGGCGGTCTGCGCCATTCACGTGGCGGACGAATCGGGGACGCTCGTGCGGCGGGCCGTTCAGCCCGAGGCCGCGCGGGCCTCGGAGGGCCAGCGGATTCCCCGCGGCGCAGGGATCGAGGACTGGGTCTTCCAGGAGCAGGAGGCGGTGGTACTGCGCGACGACGGCCCCGCCCGCGGAACTCCGGGAAGGACACGCGCCGCCTACGCCGCGCTCCCTCTTCTGGCGGGAGAGCGGTGCCTGGGCGTGCTGGGCATCCAGATCGTCGGTCCGGTGGGGCTCGATCCGGCCCACGAGGCGCTGCTGCGCGACGCCGCCACGCCCATCGCGGAAGCCATCGCCGCCGCCATGAAGGAAGAGTCGATCACCCGGTACGCCACGCAGGTGGGCGCCATCAACGAGGCGGGTCTCCGGCTCTTGTCGACGCAGGACCTGAACGAGCTGGTCAAGATCGCGACCTCCTCCCTCGCGATGATCCTGCAGTGCGACGCCTGCGTGCTGAGACTGCGGGATGCGGCCACCGGGCGCTACACGATCCGTTCCTACTTCGGCTCCGCCGACGCCCGGCTCCAGAAGGGACTCTTCGCCTTCGACAAGAAGTTCGTGATCCAGCTCCTGCGCCGCAAGCAGCAGATCCTCATTCCCGATGTGCCCTCCGACCCGGAGCTGTCGGCGGAAGGCGCCGGCGTGCGCACCGCGCTCGGCGTGCCGCTGCGCCACCCCAATGGGACCGTCGGCACGCTGGCCATCTACGACAAGCTCGTGCCGACAT
>JBGPLH010000016.1:0-19020 GCA_041486365.1 Thermodesulfobacteriota bacterium
CAACGCGGGGCTCCGCGAGCGCGCCGCCGACCTCGAGTCGCGCGCGGAGGCGGAACTCTCGCGCCCCTTCGCAGTAGGATCCCTTCATCCCGGCAGACCCGTCGCGTTCCTGTGCTCGGAATACGGCGTCCACCGCTCGCTGTACACCTACGCGGGCGGCCTCGGCGTTCTGGCCGGCGACTTCCTGAAGGAGGCCTCCGACCGGGGCATTCCGCTCGTGGCCGTCGGCCTCCTGTACCGGGAGGGCTACTTCCACCAGCGACTCGATCCGTCCGGCTGGCAGTACGAGTCGTGGTTCGACGACGATCCGCAACGTCTCCCGATGGCGCGGGTCACCGGCCCCGACGGCCGGCCCGTTGTCTTCCCGGTTTCCATCCGCGGCCATGACGTCGCCGTGCAGGTGTGGCGGGTGAGCGTCGGCCGGGTGCCGCTGTACCTCCTCGACACCGACCGGCGCGAGAACGCCCGGGTGGACCGCTGGATCACCTCCCGGTTGTACGTCGGCGACCGGGAAGTACGCCTCTCGCAATACGCTCTGCTGGGCATCGGTGGCGTGCGTGCGCTGCGCGCCCTCGGAATCGAGCCGGATGTCTTTCACCTGAACGAAGGTCATGCGGCGCTGGCGGCGATCGAGCTGCTGCGGGAAGGAGTCACTGAAGGATTGAGTTTCGAGTCCGCGCTCTCGACGGTCCGAGCGACGACCGTCTTCACCACGCACACGCCCGTCCCGGCCGGCAACGAGTATTACGTCCCCGGCGAGCTCACGCGGGTGCTCGGCGACGTGGCGGGATCCCTCGGGATCGGTGCGGAGAAATTGTATGCCCTCGGCCGCTCCTTCGCCGGCGCCGGAGAGGACCCTGTGGGCCTCACCCAGCTCACCATCCGCGTGAGCCGCTCCACGGGGGGCGTGAGCCGCCGCCATGGGGAGGTGGCCCGCGAGATGTGGAAGCACTTGTGGCCGGGCCGGCCCGCGGCGGAAATCCCCATCGGCCACGTGACCAACGGCGTGCACATGCCGACCTGGATGGCGCCCGAGATGCGGGAGCTTCTGACGCGCCGGCTCGGAGAGGGATGGGAGGGCCGCGCCGTCGACCCGAAGACCTGGGAGGCCATCGACGCCATCCCCGATGAGGAGATCTGGGCGGTGCGCAAGCGGCTGCGGGGAACGCTGCTCGCGTACGTGCGGGACCGCGCCACGCTCGATCGGCTCTCCCGGGGGGAGCCCTCCGGCTACGTGGAGGCGGCGGCGCACTCCTTCGACGAGAACATCCTCACGGTTGGCTTCGCGCGCCGCGTGGCCACCTACAAGCGGGTGCACCTCTTCCAGATCCAGCCCGAGCGCGGGCTGCGACTCCTGCAGGGCCCGCGGGGGATCCAGCTCCTCATCGCCGGCAAGGCCCACCCGCGCGACGAGGAGGCCAAGCGGAACATCCAGGTGATCTTCGCCCTCAAGGGGGCGCCCGGCGTGGCGGAGCGGGTGGCTTACCTGGAGGACTACGACATGGGGCTGGCCACGCAGCTCGTTCGGGGATGCGACCTGTGGGTGAACCTGCCGCGCCCGCCGCTGGAGGCGAGCGGGACGAGCGGGATGAAATCGGCGCTCAACGGCGGACTCAACCTCAGCGTGATGGACGGCTGGTGGGAGGAAGCCTGGAACGGAAAGAACGGCTGGGCGATCCGGAGCGATCCCTCGCTGTCCATGGAGGCGCAGGATGCCTACGACTCGGAGGCGCTCCTCAGGCTGCTCGAGCAGGAGGTGATCCCGTCGTACTACGACCGCAACCGGAGCGGCGTGCCCCGGGCCTGGGTGCGTCGCATCAAGGACTCGCTCAGGTCCATCGGCCCGCACTTCAACGCGGGACGGATGGTCGGCGAATACGTGTCGAAGGTGTACCCGGCCGAGTGAGACGACGGGGCAAGAAAAGAGAACGCCACGTCTCGCGACGTGGCGTTCGATTTCGATTTGGTGCCCAGGACTGGATTCGAACCAGCACGTGGTTGCCCACGCCAGCCCCTCAAGCTGGTGCGTCTACCAATTCCGCCACCTGGGCCGATTTGAAGGAGGCTCTACACCGCCCCCTTGCGCCGGGGATGCTAGCAAGAACCCCCTCTACTTTCCAGGCGCCGCGGGCGTCGACTGCGACGGCGTCGCGGGTAAGCCCGGCAGCGCGCCCGGCGTCGCGGGCGCGCTGGGGGCGCCCGGAGGCGCGGGCGTCGCGGGAGCCGGGGGCGCGCCCGGCAGCGCCTGCTTCACCACGCTCGATGTCTTGCTCCGGTTGGAGATGAATGTGAGCGCGAGGGACGTCACCATGAACGTGACCGCCGCGGTGACGGTCGCCTTCTGCAGGAACGTGGCGGCCCCCCGCGTGCCGAACATCGTCTGGCTCGACCCGGCGCCGAAGGCGGCGCCGATGTCGGCCCCCTTGCCCGCCTGGAGGAGCACGATGCCGATCAGCGCCAGGCAGACCAGGATGTGAAGGATCACTATCACGACGCTCATTGCACGACTCCTTCGATGAAAGGGCCGCCGCCCGACGCGGGCCGGCGGCGCGCGCGGCCTACCTCGGCACCGCCGCCTTCACGATCTCGGAGAACGATTTGGCCTCGAGGCTGGCGCCGCCCACGAGCGCCCCGTCGATGTCCGGCTGCTCCATGAGCGATCGGGCATTGTCGGCGTTCACCGATCCGCCGTACTGGATCCGCGCGCGGCCGGCGGCCTCCGGTCCGTAGACGTCCCGCATGTACTCCCGGATGAAGGCGTGGACCTCCTGGGCCTGGGCCGGCGTGGCCGTCTTCCCCGTTCCGATGGCCCAGACGGGCTCGTAGGCGATCACGATCTTCTCGACGCCGCGCGCGGTGAAGCCCGAGAGCCCGATTTCGACCTGCCTTCCCACCACGCGGAACGTCTGCTCCTCGTCGCGCTCGTCGAGCGTCTCGCCCACGCAGAGGATGGGCGTCATCTCGTTGTGCAGCACGAGCTTCACCTTCTTGGCGATGTCGTCGTCCCGCTCCCCGAAGATGTGCCGGCGCTCCGAGTGCCCCACGATCACGTAGCTGCAGCCCGCGTCGGCGAGCATCTTCGGCGCGACCTCACCGGTGTAGGCGCCGCGCTCTTCGAAATGGCAGTTCTGGGCGCCCAGACGCATCACGCTTCCCTGCAGCTCGCGCCCGACGACGGCGAGCGAGGGGAAGGGAGGCGCCACGCCGATGTCGACCTCCCGGACGCCGTCGAGCAGCCGGCGGCACTCCTTCACGAGGAGGACCGATTCGGCCTGCAGGTTGTGCATCTTCCAGTTTCCGACGACGACGGGCCTGCGTTGGACGTCCATGGTTTCCCTTCCCGGGTCAGCCAAGCGCGGAGAGGCCGGGCAGGTCGAGCCCCTCGAGGAACTCGAGCGAAGCGCCGCCTCCCGTGCTCACGTGCGATATTCGGCCCGCCGCCGGCATGGCGTGAAGCGCGGCCACCAGGTCGCCGCCGCCCACGACGCTCGTCGCGCCGCCGCCCGTTGCCTCCGAAACGGCGCGCGCGATCGCCAGCGTCCCCTCGTTCCAGGGGGCGATCTCGAACACCCCCATCGGGCCGTTCCAGAAGATCGTGCGGGCCCGCGTGACCTCCGCGGCATAGGCCGCGGCCGTCCGGGGGCCGATGTCCACGCCCGTCCAGCCCGGCTCGATGTCCTCCCCCGGGCTCACCTTCGACGGGGCCCCCGCCTTCACTTCCCGCGCGATCACGTGGTCCGCCGGAAGCGCGAGCTTCTTCGGGGCGCGCTCGTCCGCGAGCAGCGCGGCCGCGTCGGCGATCCGATCGGGCTCGACGAGCGAGTTGCCGACCTGCCGGTTCTTCGCCCGCAGGAAGGTGTACGCCATGGCGCCGCCCACGAGGATCCGGTCGGCGCGCGAGAGGAAGTTCGAGAGCACGGCGAGTTTGTCGGAGACCTTGGCCCCCCCCACGACGGCGACGAAGGGGGAGGGCGGGTTCACGAGCAGCCCGGAGAGAAACTTCACCTCCCGCAGCAGGAGAAGCCCGGCCGCTTTCTCGCGGACGAACGCCGCGATCCCCGCGGTGCTCGCGTGGGCGCGGTGCGCCGCGCCGAAGGCATCGTTCACCCATACGTCGGCCAGGCCCGCGAGTGCGCTCGCGAATCCCGGATCGTTCTTCTCCTCCTCCGCGTGGAAGCGGAGGTTCTCCAACAGAAGGATCTCGCCCTGCCCCAAGGCCGCCACCTGCTTCTCCACCTCGAGGCCCACGCAATCGGGGGCCAGGGGCACGGTGCGCCCGAGCAGCTCCCCGAGCCGCTTCGCCACGGGGGCCAGCGAGTACTTCGGGTTCGGCTTCCCCTTGGGGCGCCCGAGATGTGACGCGAGGATCACCCGCGCTCCCTTGTCGAGCGCGAGCTTCACCGTGGGCAGCGACGCGCGGATGCGGGTGTCGTCGCTCACTTTTCCCCCGGCGTCCAGGGGCACGTTCAGGTCGGCCCGGATGAAGACCCGCTTCCCGGACAGATCGAGGTCCTCGACGGAGGGGAGGTTCATGCCGGCCTAGAGCGTCTTCGCGATGAAGCGGATCAGGTCGACGCAGCGGTGCGCGTAGCCGGTTTCGTTGTCGTACCAGGAAAGCACCTTCGCGAACCGGTCTTCAAGCACCCGGGTGCTCAGCGCGTCGACGATGCTCGATCTCGGATCGCCGTTATAGTCGATCGACACGAGCGGCTCGTCGGAGACGCCGAGGATGCCCTTGAGCGGCCCTTCGGCGGCCGCGCGGAAGGCCGCGTTGATCTCCTGGGCAGTGGCCTTCTTCGCGAGGTTCACGGTGAGGTCCACCACGGAGACGTTGAAGTTCGGCGTGCGGATCGCCATGCCGTCGAGCTTGCCCTTGAGCTCCGGGAGCACGAGGCCCACGGCCTTGGCGGCCCCCGTCGTCGTCGGGATCAACGAAACGGCCGCGGCCCGTGCGCGGCGCAGGTCCTTGTGCGGGAGATCGAGGATCTTCTGATCGTTCGTGTACGAATGGATCGTCGTCATGAGGCCGCGCTCGATTCCCCAGTTCTCGTGGAGCACCTTGGCGACCGGCGCCAGGCAGTTGGTCGTGCAGGAGGCGTTCGAGATCACATGGTGCCTGGCGGGATCGTAGGCCTTCTCGTTGATGCCCAGCGCGAGCGTGATGTCTTCGTTCTTCGCGGGGGCCGAGATGATCACCTTTTTTGCGCCGCGCGCGATGTGCCGGGAGGCCGACTCCTTGTCGACGAACTTGCCGGTGCTCTCGAGCACCACCTCCACGCCCAGCTCCTTCCAGGGAAGCTCGCCCGGGTCCTTCATGGCCAGCACCTTGATCTCGCGGCCGTCCACGACGATCGCGTTGTCCTTGACCTGGACGTCGCCCTGGTAGCGGCCGTGCACGCTGTCGTACTTGAGCAGGTGCGCGAGCACGTCCGGCTGCGTGAGATCGTTCACGGCGAGGACCTCGATATCGGCGGCGCCCCGAATGGCGCGCATGAAGCAGCGGCCGATTCGGCCGAAGCCATTGATCCCAACCCGGATGGACATCGGTGAGCCTCCTTGAACACGGTGCGGCGCCAGGGGATCTTGCGCCTTGAGATCCTCTTCTGGGCGGGGGCCGGCGCTGAAAAAGAGATGCGCTCCCTCGGGACGCGCGGGACGGCCCTTCCGGGAACGGGGACCGCAGTGCGGAAACCATGGTCCTTCGAGGGCGGGACCCGGCCAGGAGACCGGGCGCTTGCGGGGCCGGCCGTAAAAAGAGCCAATATATTTGGAATCGCCTCGAAGTCAACCGCTCCTTCCCCGCGGGGGTGCGGGGCCGGAGATAGTTCCCGACCGCCGGAGGAGTCCGCAAATCGTGCGCGCGCGCCCGGCCCGAGGGCATCGGGGTGGCGCGTTCACGCAAGTCCGCTTGCCCGCCGTGCCGCCCTGCGGCTAGCATGAGTGGACGGGCGCGGCTCGACCGCGGCGGGCGTCCTGCACGCGCGCCCGCGGAGGACGGATGGGGCTATGCGGTGTGGGGCTCGACGTGGTGGACGTGGAGCGCATGGCCCGTGCCCTCGATCGGGGCGGCGAACGATTCCTCCGGCGGGTGTTCACCGATCGGGAGATCGCCTCGGCCCGGGGGAAGCCCGACGCCGCGCGCCGTTTCGCGCTTTGCTTCGCGGCGAAGGAAGCCTTCTTCAAGGCGATCGGCAGCGGCTGGCCCCGCGGCGGGAAGCTCACGGACGTGGAGCTGCTGTACAAGGGAGGCTCGCCCGCCCTTGAGGTGTCGGGCGTCGCGCGCGACATCCTGGACGGGCGGCGCGTCGAGCGCGTGGAGATCAGCGCCTCCTGGGAGCGGCGGCTCGCCCTGTGCCTCGTCCTTCTCCTGCTTTTATCCGTCCCGGACTCTTCCATCCGGTGGTCCCCCTCGACGTGGGGGCCGACAAGATCTGACCTGAGGTCCCCCTCGAAGAGGGGGCCGACAAGATCTGACCTGAGGTCCCCCTCGAGGAGGGGGCCACATGAACCAAAATGATTTCCGCGGCGCGGGCCAGGCACCCGCGTCCGGACCCCCAGGCGGCCCACCCCGACGCACCCGGCACGCCAGGAGCCTTCGATGAAGGATAGCCACTACGACCGCCTGACGATGCTCGATACCTCCTTCCTCGCGCTGGAGGACCCCACCACGCCCATGCACGTCGCCTCCACGAGCATTCACGACGCGGGGCCGCTCAGGCGCCCGGACGGCGGGATCGACGGCGACAGGATCCGGGAGTACATCCGGTCGCGGCTTCACCTCATCCCACGCTACCGGCAGCGCATCGCCAGGATCCCCATCGAGAATCATCCGGTGTGGGTGGACGACGATCACTTCAACATTCACTACCACGTGCGGCACACCGCGCTGCCGCGGCCGGGCGACGAGCGCCAGCTCAAGCGCCTGTCGGCGCGGATCATGTCACAGCCGCTCGACCGCTCGAGGCCTCTCTGGGAGATCTGGATCGTCGAAGGTCTGGACGGGGGCGATCGCTTCGCGCTCATCAACAAGACCCACCACTGCATGATCGACGGGGTCTCGGGGGCGGAGTTGCTGAAGGTCCTGTTGCGCGACAATCCGGACGAGGACTTCCAGGAGACCGCCGAATGGGTCCCGCGTCCCATCCCGAGCGCCTCCGAGATGCTCGGCCGGGAAGTCCTGCGCCGGATCCAGACGCCCTTCTCCCTCCTCGGCGAACTCCCGGAGGCTCTCCGCCGGCCCGGGAAGACCCTCTCGACACTGCGGGAGGACCTGTCCGCCATCGTGGAAACGGTGACCGCCCAGGTCCGCACCGTGTCGACCACGCCCCTCAATCGTTCCATCGGGCCCCATCGGCGCTTCGACTGGCTGCCGATGCAAATCGCGGATCTGAAGGACGTGGCGCACCGCCTGGGCGGCAGCCTGAACGACGTCGTGCTCGCCACGGTGGCGGGCGCTCTCCGGATATTCCTGGAGCACCGGCGCGTGTACGTGGACGAACTCGACATCCGCGCCTTCGTCCCCGTGAGCGTCCGCTCGCGGGAGGAGCGGGGGAAGATAGGCAACCGGGTGTCGGCCTGGGTGATGCCGCTTCCCACGGAGGTGCGCGATCCCAGGGAGCGGCTGGAGCGGGTGATCGAGACCACGACGCGCCTCAAGCATTCCAGGCAGGCGCTCGGCGCCGAGCTGCTCGAGGAGCTGAGCGAATGGGGCAACACGACGCTCTTCTCGCTCGGGCTCCAGCTCGCGACCCGCGCGGTGACCTTTCACCTCGTGGTCACCAACGTCCCCGGCCCCTCGATGCCGCTCTACCTCCTCGGCGCGCGGATGCGCGAGTGCTATCCGATGGTCCCGCTCTTCCAGAACCACGGGATGGGGATAGCGCTCTTCTCCTACGCGGGTGGCATCTACTGGGGTTTCAACGCCGACTGGGACCTGGTGCCCGACCTGCACGACTTCGTGCAGGCGGTGAGCACCTCCTTCCGGGAGCTGCAGGAGGTGGCCCTCAAGGAGCCCGTCCCGGCCCGTTCCGCTGGAAAAAAGAGGGTCGGGAAAAAGGGGCGAGAGGCCGCGGTTCACCGTTGACATTGCCTGCGGGCTGTGGGAGTCTCCCCACAAAACTTTTGGAACTCCGGCTCGATAAAGGGAGAATCGGAACCATGAAGAGGGATGATGCGAAGAGGAGAAAGTCCAGGCACGACATAGACTTGTCCAGACGCGCCTTCCTGGGCAGCGCGGCCATGCTCACTGCGGCGGGCAGCCTGCTGGGGACTCCCGGCGTGGCCGGGGCGGTACCGAAGCCCAACCTGGCCGGCCCGCTAGCCGGAAACCGCCGCCGCAACCAGGCCTTCCGGGCCCGCGTGGAGTCGGCGAACTTCAACCACCACCTGCCCATTCCGGCTCACCCCACCAACGGGGACGAGGCCCTCTATCCAGACCGGATAGGGAGCTACTCCAAGGGCCTCCCGCACAACAGCTTCGGCGAAGTGGACATGGTCGCCTACAACGCGTTCATGCGGGCCTGCGCGACCGGGCTGCCCGCTGATTTCGAGGCGATCCCCTTGGGCTGCCCGAATCCCGCGCAGCAGATGAAGCTGGTCAACCCGCAGGCGGGCCTCGCCTTCGACCTCGAGGGAACGGACTCCCATCAGTTCACCATGCGGGCGGCGCCGGCCTTCGCGAGCGCGGAGGAGGCGGGGGAGATCGTCGAGAACTACTGGATGGCCCTCCTGCACGACGTCGCGTTCACGGACTACGGCACGAGCCCGATGGTCCAGGACGCCGCCGACGATCTCTCGGCGATGTCCGACTTCCGCGGACCGAAGGTGGGCGGGAACGTGACTCCGGAAACGCTCTTCCGCGAAGACGTCCCCGGCGGACTCATGGGTCCCTACATCTCCCAGTTCCTCTGGCGTCCCGCGCCCTTCGGCGCGGAGTACGTCGAGAAGCGGATGCGCACCGTGGCGGCGGGCGTCGAATACATGACGGCCGCGGCCGACTGGCTGGACGTGCAGAATGGTTGCAAGCCGGCCGGGCCGCAATTCGATCCCACGCGGCGCTACATCCGCAACGGACGCGATCTGTCGCAGTGGGTGCACATCGACGTGCTGTTCCAGGCCTACTTCGACGCGGCCCTGATCATCATGACGCCGCCCGATGCGACGGACACCGTCACGGGCGGCGGCATCGGCTGCCCTCCCAACCCGGGTAACCCCTACATCGGCTCGCAGACCCAGGAAGGCTTCGGCACCTTCGGCGGGCCCTACTTCGCGACGATCCTGGCGGAAGTCTCGACGCGGGCGCTCAAGGCGGTGTGGTACCAGAAGTGGTTCCTGCACAGGCGGCTTCGGCCGGAGGCGTTCGCGGGGCATATCCATCACAAGATCGCGAGCGGCCGGAACTACTCCATCCACGACGATGTCCTGAACTCGGACGCCCTCGCGGAGGTATTCTCCGAGCACGGGACCTACTTCCTGCCCATGGCCTTCCCGGAAGGATCACCCTTGCATCCCGCATACGGCGCGGGTCACGCTACCGTCGCGGGCGCCTGCGTGACGATCCTCAAGGCGCTCTTCAACGAGACATTCCCGGTCGCGAACCCCGTCGTCGCCTCCGCCGACGGCCTCTCGCTCGTCCCGTACGTCGGCCCCGACGCGGGCAGCCTCACGGTGGGCGGCGAGCTGAACAAGCTCGCGGTCAACGTGGCCTTCGGCCGCAACATCGCGGGCGTTCACTGGCGCACGGACGGGGGCGAGTCGATGCGCCTGGGCGAGGCCCTCGCCATCAGCATCCTGCGCGATCAGCGGGCGTGCTACAGCGAGGTCTTCGGGGGATTCACCTTCACGAAGTTCGACGGGACGACGATCACGGTGTGATCGCGGACCTGGGCCGTTCCGGAAGGGCGCCGCTCTCGCGGCGCCTTTCTCGTTGGGGGCGCGAGGTTGCCGCTGCGCCCGCGTGCCGGGGACGCCCGTCCTGCGGGGAGGGCGAGGCTCCTGCCGAGCCGGCGTTGTGACAGAAGCGCCCGCTCGAGCGAAACTCACCTTGGATTCAGCCAGTCAAAGTGGCATCCCAAAATCCATCGTCGCATATACTCTCGATTGTTCCGCTCGCGCTCTTCCCGAAACCTTTTCGCCGGATTGCGTCCCTCTCTCAATAGCCGTTCGTCTTCTTGGATAGCCCCTTCGATGGTGCGATCCACATCCCCTTGACGAAAAGGTTCCCTCTCATGGAGCCGGATGACACGCCCAGCCAAACTATCGGGTCCAGGCTGTGGTCCCTTCTGAGGTTCTTGGGCGTTGCGCTTGATACCCGTTCTTCCTGCTCCATTCTTGCCGTGGGTGGACGAGGCAGAACCCATCCTTCCTTGCGGCCGCTGCGGACTGGTATAGCCAAGGACGAGGATGTTGCTTATTCGCAGCCCTTCGATCCCGCTGATCATGGGAAGCAAGCGTTTGGTAACATAGTCCCACCTGAGTTCTTTCCCATTTCCCGCAATGAACGGATTCCCCATCTCTAGGTTGTCCGGGATGATCAAACACCCGAATGCGCGACCGTCACTTGGTATCGTTTCTGCATAGGCCATCATCTTCAGCAAGTCGAATTCAAGCCGGTTTGCTTCCTTCTCGATCTCGACTGAGATGTGGTCCTGGCCCTGGATGATCCGGAGATCATCCTTGAATCGACGACCGGGCAGTATTCGCTCCTCAAGGCGAACATCGATTCCCTGTCCCTTCAAATAGAGGAACAAGAGCTCATCCAGACGTTTTGCGTCCTCTTCGACCGCTTTGCGGACCCCAGTCTTGAGACACTCGAAGATCGAAGAGGGTAACGTAGGGGTGCCGCGCCAGTAGTAGTGGTCAACCAGTGACATAAACTATCCCCTTTTCCCTCCACGTCTCGCCCACCGTTTCGCCCAGGCGTCGAGATCGGCCAGTTCCCGGAGCAGGATCTTCCCCTCGGCGGTGAGGGCGTAGCCGCCTCCTTCCAGGGCCGTGACGATCCCCGCTTCACGCAACTCCGCGAGGCGCTGGTTCAGCACGCTCGGCGACATCGCCTCGCAGGACTCCCGCAACTGGCGAAACGTGAGCGACCGCTCTCGCAGCTCCCAGAGGATCCGGAGCGCCCAGCGCCGGCCCAGGAGATCGAGCAGCGCCATGATGGGCCGCCCCGTCCGCGATCCCCGGACCTTCCGTCCCGGCTTTGGCGCCGCCATGCCCCTCCCTTGCGCTACGATTTCAGTAGTGCTAGCATCTGCTATTGAAACCGTAGCACATGCTATCCTGCCACGCCGCGAAGCGCAACCGCGCGCCGCTGCCCTCGTCCAGGGAGTCCGTCATGACCACATCCCGTATCAAGCCCCTCGAGCCCCCCTACGCCCCGGAGATCGCCGCAGCCCTCGCGAAGATGATGCCCCCGGGCTCGCCCGTGGAGCCGCTCCGTCTCTTCCGGACGCTGGCGCATAACTTCATGATAGGGGATCGGTTTCGCGTGCTCGGCAGCGGGATCCTGAACAAGGGATCGATCGACGCGCTCGACCGCGAGATCGTGATCCTGCGCACGACCGCCCGCTGCGGCTCCGAGTACGAGTGGGGCGTGCACGTAGTGGCCTACGGCCGGCCGCTGGGGCTCTCGGAGGATCAGATCGTCGCCACCGCGAACGGCGCTTCGGACGACCCGGCCTTCACGGCGCGGCAGGGGCTACTCGTGCAATTGGCCGACGCGTTGCACGAGGAAGCGGCGGTGTCGGACGATCTGTGGCGCGATCTAGAAAAGGCCTGGACTGCGGCGCAGCTCATCGAGCTGCTCGTGACGGCGGGCTTCTACCACATCGTTTCGTTTGTCACGAACGCCGCGCGGGTCGAGCGTGAGGATTGGGCGGAGCGGTTTCCGGCCCGCCGGACAATCACACCTCCGCCGCGTACGGCGGCGCCGGGTCATATTCCATGAAACGCTGGATCGCGCGGGCCGTGTCCACGCCCCAGAGCTGGCCGGACACCCACAGGGCCATGTCGATGCCGGCGGACACGCCCGCCGAGGTCACGACGTTTCCGTCGCGCACGTAACGCACCTTCTCCAGCACCGTGGCGTCGGGCGCGATCTGGCGCAGCGTATCGATGAAGGTCCAGTGGGTCGTGATCCGCTTCCCGCGGGCGAAGCCGCTTCCGTACAGGAGCTGCGAGCCCGTGCACACGCTGGTCACCCAGGCGCAGCGCGCACCCGCCTTGCGCAGCCAGTCGAGAAGGACCGGGTTTTCCATCTCGGCCAGGGTGCCCTGCCCGCCGGGCACGAGGACGACGTCGAGCTCGGGCGCATCGTCGAAGGTGTGGTCCGGGATCACGCGCAGCCCCTTCGCGCAGCGGACGGGCTCGCGGGTCTGGGCGATCGTTACCACCCGAACGTCCTCCCGCAGGTGCGTCGCCATCGTGAAGACTTCCCAGGGGCCCGCGAAGTCGAGCTCCTCGGCGTCGGGGAACAGCATGATTCCGATGGTCGTGCTCACGGGGTACCTCCTTGTGCGTGAGAGGCGCGCTGGAAGCGGCTGCGATAGGCGGCCGGACCGACGCGAAGGGTGCGAAGAAACGCGCGGCGCATGGACTCCGCGCTGCCGAAGCCGCAGGCGGCGGCAAGGGCGTCCATGCCCTGCGACGATTGCTCGAGCCTGCGCCGCGCCGCCTCCACGCGGGCGCGCTCCACGAAGCGGGCGGGGGTGACGCCCGTCTCGGCGGCGAAGACGCGGGCGAAGTGACGAGGGCTCATGGCTGCGCGCCGGGCGAGCGCCTGGATGGAACAATCGGCGCCGGGGTGATCGAGAATCCACGCCTGCAGATCCCGGAGCGGCTCCCGTTCGGGGATCTGGGCCGAGAGCTGGGCGCTGAACTGGGACTGCCCGCCCGGGCGCTTCAGGAAGACGACGAGCCACTTCGCCACCAGGAGCGCGAGATCCCGCCCGTGATCCTCTTCCACGAGGGCGAGCGCGAGGTCCATCCCGGCGGTGACTCCCGCGGAGGTGTAGAGACGCCCGTCGCGGACGAAGATCGGGTCCGGCTCCACTTTCACGCGGGGGTAGCGTCGCGCCAGCGCGTCGCAGGATGCCCAGTGGGTGGTGGCGCGGCGGCCGTCCAGGAGCCCCGCCTCGGCGAGCAAGAAGGCGCCGGTGCACACCGATCCGGCGCGACGGGCGCGCGGGGCGGCGCGACGGATCCAGTCGACGAGCGCGCGGTCGGCCGTGGCGGCGCGAGTCCCCTGGCCCCCGGCGACGATCAGCGTGTCGATGGGGAAGCGAACTCTTCCGAGGGTGGTCGCCGGGCCGATCTCGATCCCGTTGCTCATCCGGACGGAACCGCCGCGGGTCGCCGCGATCCCGATGCGGTAGGCCGCGGGCGATTCGCCGTTCGTGCGCTCGAGGATCCGGGTCGCCATCGAGAAGACCTCGAGGGGCCCGATCACGTCGAGGATCTGGGCGTCGGGAAAGGCGGCCATGACCACCGATCGGGTTGTCCCTTTTCTCTGATGCTCCATGGCGGCTCTCCCTCGGGGCGCGCAACGCGTGGAACCTGAGCCTCAGCCTACCCGGACGGCCGGATGGCCGCAATGACAAAGACCCCTCGGATCCTGCCATTCCCGGAACAACTTGACTGGGGGTCGGAGGGCACGTAGGTCCTTGTCGGAAGGGGGATTCAGGAGCCACCTTCCCGCATCAGTCCCAGGAGGAGGTCCCGATGATCGTCGTCCTGTTCCGGTCGCGGCTAGGCCCGGAGGCGGGGGAGGAGTACGGGGACGGGGAGCGCCTCTCGGTGATCGAGTTTGATTCAGAGGAACACCTGACGGCATGGCGCGAGCATCCCGACCATCGAAAGGCGCAGGTCCGGGGCCGGGAGAAGTTCTACACCGAGTATCGCCTGACGGTCGCGGAGACCATCCGGGATTACGGCTTCCGGCGAGACTAGCGCGCGCTATTGCGCGGTGTTGAAGATCAGCGGCAGCCCGTCCTTCCCGGAGCCGATGATCACCACCTTCGCGTTCTGCGACGTGGCGATCTTCTCGGTGGCCTGGATCCCCTTCCAGCGCAGGAGCTGATCACTGATCCCCTCCACCACGATCCGCTGGAAATCGGCGATCCCCCTGGCCTCGATCCGCTTCCGGTCGGCCTCCTGCTTCTCCTTGGTGAGGACGAACTGCATCCGCTGGCTCTCCTGCTCGGCCTGGAGCTTCGATTCGATCGACTGGGTGAGGCCGGGCGGAAGGATCACGCGCCGGAGCGGCACCGACTCCACGATCACACCGCGGGGCCCGGTCTGCTTCTCGAGGTCACGGAGGATGAGCTGGGAGAGGTGCTCCCGCTCAGAGGTATAGAGCGCCTTCGCGTCGTACTCTGCCGTCACGCCCCGGGTGACCGACCGGAACTGCGGCTCGAGGATCACGCCCGTGTAGAACCTTCCCACGGTCTTGTACACCTGGGGGGCTTTCTGCGCGTCGAGGTGGAACAGCACGCTCGTCTCCAGCCCCACGGTGAGCCCCTCGCGGGAAGGCACCTGCATCACTTCCTTGATCTCCTGCGTCTTGACAGACATCTTCACGACCCGCGCCAGCGGGTTCACCACGTTGATTCCCGCGTGCAGGACCCGGGACGAGACGTTGCCGAAGAAGTCGATCACCCCGACGTTTCCCGCCGGCACCACCGTCAGCCACTGGGCGAGCGCGAGGAGCCCGGCGCCGGCCGCCACGATCAGGAGCACGGCGCGGCCCCGCTCCTGTGCTTGCCGCCCGCCGGCGTACAACCCGATGGAGCCGACCACGATCAGGACGCAGATGATGAACAGCATGGTTCTCCCCTCCACCCGGCCTGCGCGGGGCCGCATTCCGCGCGGCGCGCGCGACCGGGTCGCGTGATGGTCCACCCCCGCCCGCGACGCCGCGGGCGAGGGGGAACCGTTCGGGTGCGCATCTTCGGCGAAGCGGGAGCGCGGCTCAAGAAGTATCGAGGCGGCCGCGCCCGAAAAGACGCCACCCGGCCGGAGGGCCGGGGAGCGGATCCGGGCGGGTGTCAGCGCGCCGGAACGGGTTTCAGGGTCAGCGTCGAGACGCCCGGCGCGTCGATGGACATCGGCACGTGGTCGCCCCGGAGCCACACCTGCGCGAGATCGCCGTGGTGCGGCGAGGTGAGGTTCCCGGACTGCCCGCTGTTCACGACGAAGCGGGAGCGCTCGGGGTCGGAGAGATCGACGATCTGCCGGAGGCCGGGCCCCGCGACGTGCTTGAACGGATAGGCGTAGAAGAACTGCCCGTTGTTCACCGTGAAGGAGGTCCCCGGTGTCGCGAAGGGCCCGAGGTTCAGCGCCGGCCCGAGCGTCGGATGGGCGCCGAGCGGGTGCGGCATCGTGAGCGTGTGCAGCCGCCCCCAGGTCCAGCCGGTCGAATCGGCGCCGAGTCTTTCGCGCAGGAGGCGGATAGCCCGCGTGAGGGCGCGCAGCAGGAGATCGTCCATCCGCCGCTCGTGCAACCAGCTCGAGTCCGGGTTGCGGAACACGCGCTGGGCCGCCATGAGCGACTCGTTCCAGTTCTCGAAGGCGAGCAGCCAGAGGTCCTCCCCGAGCGTCGGCTCGAAAACCTCCTTTAGGAGCTGGTGGAACAGCGCGTGGTGCAGGGCCGCCGCGCGCGAGTCGGCACTGCACTCGAAATCCCACTGGCGGAGCGTCGCGAGCGCCTCCCGCACGGCCGGCCCCTCGGGTCCCCGCAGCTCCTGCCTGAGCAGGCGCTCGGCCCAGGGGTTCACGACGTCGCGGACGAACTCCTCCGCCTCCAGCGAACGCACGTCGAGCTGGATGGCGCGGACCGTGTCGGCGTCGTGGCGGGAGGACTCCCGGATCCGCTCGCGGATCCGGCGGATCCGGTAGGGCGGCTCCCAGTAGCTCGATATGTAGAACGGGTAGTGCTCGGTCACCGTCTTGTTGTTGGCCGTCGCGATGAACCCTTCCTCGGGGTTGTAGAGCTTGGGCTGCGCGTCGAAGGGGACGAATCCCGTCCACTCGAAATCCTCGGGACCGGGCGCGTGCCAGCCGGGCACCGGCGTGGTCCCGCGGCCGTTCCGGCGGATCGGGATCTTCCCGGCCAGCACGTAACCGATGTTCCCGTCGACGTCGGCGTAGATCACGTTCTGCGCGGGCGAGCCGAACTTCGAGGCCGCCCGCGCGAAGGCGTCGAAGTCCCCCGCGCGATTCACGTCCAGCAGCGCCTCCAGCTCGTTCGTCGGCTCGTGTCCCGTCCATTTGAAAGCCAGCACGTGGCCGTCCCCGCCGCCCACGGCGTCCGTGAGGATGGGCCCGTGGCGCGTGATGCGCACGTCGCAGGCCACCGAGGGCTTGCCCTTGACGCCGATGTTCTCGGGGATCAGCGTCACGCTCTCCCAGCGATCTCCCACGAGCACCTTGTTCGGGTCGTCCGGCGAGACGCGCTCGACGTAGAGGTCCGCGTCGTGGGCCATCACGTTCGTCATTCCCCACGCGATGCGCCGGTTGCGGCCGATGGTCACGCCGGGCGCCCCCGGGATGGTGACCCCCATCACGGAGAGATCGGGCGCGTCGATCGCCGCCGCGTACCAGATGCCGGGAGAGGTGAGGAAGAGGTGCGGGTCGCTGGAGAGGATGGGTTTTCCGCTCTCGGTGAGCGCGCCACCGATGACCCAGTTGTTGCTCCCGGCATGCGGGCCACCCCAGGAGTTGAACAGGCGCAGCGCGGCGTCGGTGGCGATGAGCGCCTCCGCCGCTCGAGGCCCGTCGTAGCGCATGATGCGCGGATCGGACGCCGGCCACTCGGGCGGGAGCAGCTCGCGGGCGAGCTGGGGCCGGTCGGCGAGGAGGTGCGCGCAGTGCCACTGCGCGAGGATCGAGCGCCAGGAGTAACAGAGCTGGTAGGCCATCCCCTTCACGATCGAGAGCGTGTCCACGGGGTACCAGGGCTCGGGCTTGTAGCGCAGCAGGCCGAACTCCACCGGGAGCGGCCCCTTCGCGATGTAAGCGTTCACGCCCTCGGCGTAGTGATTGAGCGTGTCGATGCCCTTGCCCGAAAGCGCCTGCCGCGACCCTTCCGCCGCGCGCCTGAGCCCGAGGATGCGCATGAACCGGTCGAGGTCCGGCACGCGCTTCCCCTTGAAGACGACGGAGAGATCTTCCCAGTGAAGCGGCTCGTCCCCGAGGATCTCGGCCAGCCGCCCGGCGATCGCCCGCCGCGTGAAGTCCATCTGGAAGAGACGCTCACGCGCGTGGAGGAACCCGAGGGCCCGCCACGCGTCCGGCTCGCTGCGCGCCCGGATCCGCGGGATCGCCCACTCGTCGAAGCGAACCTCGACGTCGGCGTCGAGTCCGGCGAGGGTCGCGGCGCCCGAGTACGTGGGGCGGGACCTGCGGGAGAGGAGCCTCAGGACAAGACGGACGAGGGAGGTCTTCATCTTTGCCTCTTGGCTGGGTCGCGCGCGAGCCGCGATCGCGGCCGCGGCGGGACGGCTACTGGATCAGCGTATCACGAGGGCCTCAGCACCAGCTGATCACCCCGCATGCTCGCTTCCTTCGAGAACGTCATGGGCACGGTCTCGCCACGGCGCCACAGCTCAGCCATGTCGCGGTAGTGGGTCGACGCGGGGTTGCCCGACTGCCCCGTGTAGGTAATGAACCGCGAGTTGTCCCAGTCCGAGAGATCGCAGATCTGCCGGTACGAGGGGCCCGCCTGGTGGCGCCAGGGCACGCTGTGGAAGTACTGGCCGTTGTTCACCGTGGTGGAGTCGCCGGGCGTCTCGAAGGGGCCGATATTGAAGAAGGGCGCCAGGGCCTTCACCTCGCCCAACGGGTGCTTCATCACGAGCGTGTGAAGCCGTCCCCAGGTCCATCGCTTCATGTCGGTCCCGAACATCTCGCGCAGCCGGTCCACCGTGGCCGCGAGCGTCCCGGCAAGCTCCCGTCCTCGTGCTTCCGGCCCCGGGAACCACCAGGAGCGTCCCTCGCGTGCGATATTCTCGAGGGGGATCACCGGCTGGTTCAAGATCTCCATGTAGGCCCGGTAGAGGTCCTCGCCCAGGTGCTCGCGCAGGCGCCGCTCCATGAAGACCGCGAAGAACACGTGCCAGATGGCGCTCGGGACGCTGTCGGTCGCGCAGGTCCCGTCCCATTCCACCAGCAAGCGCCACGCGTCGTGCACGATCGAGTCCTCGCACCAGCGCTTCACCTCGTCCGAGGCCAGCACGTCGCGGATGAACTCCCGCCCCTGGATCGTGACGACGTCCATCTGCATCCGCGCCATGTCCTCCGGCGAGTGCTTCTCTCTCTCCGCGATCATCTCGCGGATGCGCATGACGCGGAAGGGCGGCTCCCAGAGGTCCGTGATGTAGAAGGGATAGGAATCGTCCACGACCTTGTTGTTGGCCGTGGCGATGTAACCCTCGGGCGGGTTGTAGAGCACCGGGTGCAGCTCGTAGGGCACCCAGCCCTCCCACTCGTTTTCCTCCACCGGGCGGCCGTCGATCGGGAGCAGCCCCTTGCCCGCCCGGCGTACCGGGATCCGTCCGGCCATGATGTATCCGATGTTCCCCTCGAGATCGGCGTAGACCAGATTGAGCGGCGAGCCGCCGTACTCCCGCATGCCCTCGCGGGCCTCCTCGAAGTTGGACGCGTGGTTCAGCCGGTAGAGCGCCTCGAAGTCGGCCGAGGGCGCGTGGGCGGCCCATTTGAGGGCCAGCGCCTGCGTCGCGATACCGGGGCAGACCTTGCCGCGCACGGTGTCCGTGATCACCGGCCCGTGACGCGTGGTGCGGACGTCTCGCGTCTCGTCCTTCTTCCCCTTCACCTTGTACACCTCGCGGCGCACCTCCATCTCCACCCACTCGTCGCCCACGCGATAGCGCCGCGTGTCCTCCGGGTGGATCTCCTCGACGTAGAGGTCGGCGTCGTCGGCCATCACGTTCGTCATGCCCCAGGCTATTCGCGCGTTGTGCCCGATGACCACGCCGGGCGTCCCGGGAAGCGCGCAGCCGG
>JBGPLH010000017.1:0-18914 GCA_041486365.1 Thermodesulfobacteriota bacterium
CACCTCCATGCCGGAGCGCTTGGGGAGCTTCAGATCGGTGATTACCACGTCGTAGGGGACGCCTCCGATCCGCTCCACGGCGGCGGCGCCGTCGGCCAGCTCCTCCGTCTCGTGGCCGGCGTCCCGGAGCGCCTGGGCAATCCCCCGCCGCAGCGTTTCGTTGTCCTCCACCACCAGGATCTTCGCCATCTCTCCCGCTTCTCCCCTACCGCTTCGGTCTCAGCGGTAGCTTGATGATGAACCGGGTTCCCAGACCGCGCGTGCTCTCCACGTCGATGAATCCCCGGTGCTCGTCGATGATCTTCTGGGCGACGGCCAGGCCGATCCCCGACCCCTTCTCCTTGGTCGTGAAGAACGGGTAGAAGATCTTGTCGAGCGTCTCCGGATCGATCCCGCAGCCGTCGTCGGCGATCTCGATCCGCACGTGCTCCTCCCGCTCGGGCGGGATGTCCTCCAGACGCACGCGCCCGTCGGTGAGCTGAAGCGTGCGCGCGTCGGGATCCACGGGCGTGACGCCCGTCGTGACCGTGACCGTGCCGCCCTCCCCTTCGCCGCCTATCTGGATGGCCTGCGCGGCGTTCACGAGCAGGTTGAGCAGCACCTGCCGGAGCGATCGGGGGTCCGCGGGCACCCAGGGAATCCCGGCGCCGTAACGCCGCCACACGCGGATCCCCTGCTCCTCCCAGTGCTTCTCGACACTCCCCAGCGCCTCCTCGAGCAGCGTCTCCACCTGCACGGGGACGAGATTCAGCCCGAGCGGACGTACGAAGTCGAGGCAGTCGCTCACGATGCCGTTCAGGCGGTGGACCTCCGAGAGGATCGCGTCGATCTGCGTGGCGTCATCCTTTCCAGAGTCGGCCCTCGCTTTGCTCGGGACCTCAGGTCCAGAGTCGGCCCTCGCTTTCCCAGAGTCGGCCCGCGCTTCGCGCGGGACCTCCGGGCTCGGGACCTCAGGTCCAGCGTCGGCCCTCGCTTTCCCAGAGTCGGCCCGCGCTTCGCGCGGGACCTCCGGCGGGACCTGCGGCCGGGCCAAGAGCCGGCGCCGGAGCAGCCCCGCCATCACCTCGATCCCGGCGAGCGGGTTGCGGATCTCGTGGGCCAGCCCCGCGGCCATCTGCCCGAGCGCCGCCAGCCGCTCCTTCAGACGCTGCCCCTCCTCGAGCTGCTCGATCTGCGTCAGGTCCTTGAAGAAGATCGCGGCGCCGATGACTTCCCCGGCATCGTCGCGCACGAGCGAGAGCGTAAAGCCGATATTCTTCCCCTCGCGCCCCGGACCGCGGATCACCATCTCGGCGCGGTTGGGGAGATGCTTGCTCTTGAACGATTCGAGGAGGAGCTGGCCGATGTAGGCGTGGTCCCGCAGCACGTGTTGCACGGCCTTCCCGAGGAACTCCTCGGGAGTGCCTTCGATCTGGAGCATCCGGAGCGCGTTGTCGTTGATGCAGGTGATCTCCCCGGCCCGGCTCACGGAGATCACGCCGCTGCGCATCGATTCGAGGACGTAGCGGTGGAAGTGCCGGTCGCCCGGGTCCGCCTCCTGCACGACGCACGCTCCTCGGGCTTCCGCCTGCCGTCCCACGGTCACACCTTCGTTCCCGCGGAGCTCGTGGGCTTAAGCCCTCAAAACAGTTCCAAAAACGTACTTCGGAAGAGACTTATCGGCGGGCGGCGGGAAAACTGAAACGAGGGAGGTTACCGGGCCCCGAGCGTGCCGGGGGGGAAAGGGGTTCCGGGAGCTTGAGAATCCGGGCTTGGATGGGGCGCCGCAAGGTGAGAGCGGGGGCGCCGAGGGGGCGTGACGGATCGATCCCGAGGACTCCCTACCGGGGCGGTTCGCCGCCGGCGAGCCCGTCCCGGACCTCGACGATCTCCCTTCGCAGCGACCCCGGCGGCGCGAGGTCGAGGGCGCGATTGAGGTCCGCGCGGGCCGCGGCGGCGTCTCCCTGTCTCACGTGCACCCGCGCCCGCTCGAGAAGCGCTTCCGGAAGATTCGGGGCCCTCGCGATCACCGCATCCAGCCGCTTCCTGGCCGCGTCCAGCCGCCCCGCGCCGGCGTCCAGCCTCGCCAGCCCCATTTCCGCCCCCGCGTTTCCCGGATCGAGACGGAGCGCCTGCTCGAAGCGCAGGCGCGCATCCATCGCGCGTCCCATCGCCTCCAATCTCTTGCCGAGCAACACGCGCGGCACCGGATCCCGGGGGGCGAGCGCGATGGCCGACCGGTAGGCGGACATCGCCTCATCGAATCGACCGCGCGTCTCGAGAACGATTCCCAGGTTCGTCGCCGCCTGGGCGCGCTTCGCGGGGAGGCCCCCGGGAAGCTCCGCGGCGCGTCGCAGGAGCGCCTCCGCGCGCTCCAGCTCGCCGACGCGCGCGTAGGCGTTGCCGAGGTTCGTCACCACCTCGATCGAGTCGGACTTCGCGAGCGCCCGCTCGTAGTACGGAATCGCGCCGCGCAGGTCCCCCTGGTCCGCGAGCGTCCTGGCGTAGTTGTAGTCCGCCGCCCAGTGGACGGGAGGCCTGCGGACCGTGTCGCTCCACAGCGTCATGGGATCGCGCCAGACCTGAACGCGCGCCCAGGTGAGCGCGGCGAGGCAGGCGAGCACGATCCCCGCGGCGGCGGTGACCTGCCCGCCACGCCCGGCCCGCCGGGCCCGAGCGTGCAACGCGGCGAACCCCGTTCCAACCCCCGCCGCGAACCCGATGCTCGGGACGTGCAGGTAGCGATCGGCGATGTGGACCACGTAGGTCACGATCTGGGAGACGGGGAGGAAGCCGAGCCAGAACGCCCCCATCCACCAGAGCGCGCGCCGGTTCAGACGGAAAGCCCGCCAGGCGCCCCACCCTCCCAGCGCGAGGAACGCGTAACCCGCGAGCGGCCACGGGTCGATCATCGATGCCGCGTCGGGCGGATCGTACGTCGTCGACAGATTCACCGGGAAGAGAAGGATTCGCAGGTACCGCGCGAACAGTCCCGCCGTGGTCGCCGCGTGCAACTGGGGCGTCCCGCCCATCCATCCCTTGGTGGTCACTTCGAGCGCGACCTGGAAGCGGTATCCGATCCACGCGATCGCGGCCGCCGCGGCGAGGAAGGGGATCTTCCCGACGAGAAGCCGCCAGGGCCGCTCGCGCCGGAAGCCGAGGTCGTAGAGGAAGAGCACGCCGGGGAAGATCACGACGGTGACCTTGGACAGGAGCGCCGCCAGGAACAGGACGAAGGAGAGGACGAGCGCCCCCCGCGACGGCGGCGAGGCGCGGGTGCCGCGCACGTAAGCGAGGAACGAGAGCAGGAGGAAGAAGACGGCGAGCACGCTCTTGCGCTGGGAGATCCAGGCCACCGACTCCACCTGGGCAGGGTGGAGCGCAAAGATCGCCGCGGCGAGCGCCGCGGCGGGGGACGTGAACTGCATCTCCAGGAGCAGGAGGACGAGCGCCCCGGCGGTGAGCGCGTGCAGCAGCACGTTCGTCAGATGGAAGCCGAACGGATTGAGCCCCCAGGCGGCATAATCGAGGGCGTAGGAGAAGGTGGTGAGCGGCGCCCAGATCCCGACCCGGACGGCCGTCGCCTGCTCCGCGAGCGCGGTGGGCGAGAGCGAGCGTATCGCCCTGTCCCCGATCACGTAGACCTGATCGTCCCAGTTGGTGAAGCCGTTGCGGAGCGCCGGGAGGTACACCGCGAAGGTTACCATCGCGACACCCAGGGCCAGGACGAGCCCGGGGGACGCGGCGCCCGCGCGGCGGGCCAGCGCTCCTCTCCCGGGCCCCCGGCCGCGACGCGCGGCCAGGTGCATGGCGATGAGCATCAGGGAGGCGCCGAGGAAGTCGAGGGCCAGATCGCCGGCGGAGGAGAAGCGTCCGGGAACGAACCGTTGGTGGTACTCGTCGGAGATGGCGTAGGTCATCACCGCGGCGATCGCGTAGAGGGTGGGCCAGGGTCCGCGGCGCACCGCCGCGAGATCCCCCGCGAAGGCCATGAGGACGAAGCCCGCGAAGCCGGCGTAGAGCGGGATGTGGCAGAAATTGGCGAGGGTGGGGTGGAGGCCGATCTCGTCGAGCCTGCTTCCGGGGATCTCCGACAGGGCGAAGATCAACGCGGCGTACAGCACCGCGAGGCACGCCCAGAGCGCGTGTCGGCGCCAGCGAATGCCGGGAATCTCCTCCGGCGGGCTCATCGCGGGCGGCGGCTCCGGGCGGTCACCGCACCTTCCCGGACGGGTGAAAGAACGCGATCGTGCGCCGCAGCCCCTCGTCGAGGTCCACCCGCGGCTTGTAGCCCAGGAGCTTCTCCGCTTTGCCGATGTCGGCCAGCGAGTGGCGCACGTCTCCGGGACGAGGCGGCCCGTGCAGGGCGTGAACGTCGACGTTCAGGATGGCCCGCAGGCGGTCGAGGAGGCGGTTCAGCGTGATCCGGTCGCCGCA
Source organism: Thermodesulfobacteriota bacterium (assembly GCA_041486365.1). Classification (GTDB taxonomy): domain Bacteria; phylum JAUYMQ01; class JAUYMQ01; order JAUYMQ01; family JAUYMQ01; genus JBGPLH01. The sequence continues at coordinate 4,417 of JBGPLH010000017.1, forward strand.
GGCCACGTTGATCACCTGGCCCGCCGCCATCGCGCTCTCGGCCGCCAGCAGGTTCGCGTCGACCACGTTGTCGATGTAGGTGAAGTCACGGGACTGCTCCCCGTCGCCGTGGACCGTGGGCGGTTCGCCGCGGACGAGCATGCTGATGAACTTCGGAATGACGGCCGCATAGTAGGACGCCGGGTCCTGCCGCGGCCCGAACACATTGAAGTAGCGAAGCGCCACCGCCTCCAGGCCGTACAGGCGTGTGAACATCTGGCAGTACTGCTCCCCCGCGTACTTCTGCAGCGCGTAGGGGGAGAGCGGGGAGGCGGGCATCGTCTCGACCTTGGGGAGCGTCGGCGTGTCGCCGTAGGCGCTGCTCGACGCCGCGTAGACGACGCGCCGCACACCCCCGTCCCGGGCCGCCACGAGCACGTTCAGCGTCCCCGCGACATTCACCGCGTTCGTGAGCAGCGGATCCTCCACGGAGCGCGCCACGGAGGGAAGCGCGGCCTGATGGAACACCCAGGTCATCCCATCCACCGCGCGGCGCACGGTGTCGAAATCGCAGATGTCCCCCTCGACCAGCTCGATCCGCTCCTTCACTTCCGCGAGGTTCTCGCGCCGGCCCGTGGCGAAGTTGTCCAGCACCCGCACGCCGTGACCGAGCGAGAGCAGCCGCGTCACGATGTGCGAGCCGATGAACCCCGCGCCGCCCGTCACCAGGGCCTTCACGGGGCGCCCCCCTCTCCTTCCCTCCGCAGGCCGTAGCCGTCCGGGTGGCTCTGCATCCACGCCGCCGCGCTGGCGATGATGTCCTCGAGGTCCCCGCGGTGCGGGCGCCAGGCAAGCTCCACCCGGGCCCGCTGGGCGGAGGCCACCAGCATCGGAGGATCACCCGGCCGCCGCGGCCCCTCCTTCACGGGGACCGGCTTGCCGGTGGCGGCCTCCACGGCCTGGAGCACCTCCCGCACGGTGAAGCCGCGGCCGTTGCCCAGGTTGAAGATCCCGCCCCGGTGGCCGGCGTCGAGCGCCTCCAGCGCCAGCACGTGCGCCTCGGCGAGATCGGCCACGTGGATGTAGTCTCGCACGCAGGTCCCGTCGGGAGTCGCGTAGTCGGTGCCGTAGATCTCCAGCGGCGGTCCCTGTCCCCATGCGGCCCGGATGGCGAGCGGAATGAGATGGGTTTCCGGCCGGTGGTCCTCCCCGCGCGTCTCCGTGGCGCCCGCCGCATTGAAATAGCGGAGCGAGACAGCACGCCAGGCGTAGGCGGTGGCGAAATCGGCCAGCGCGCGCTCCAGGGCGACCTTCGTGAAGCCGTAGGGGTTGTTCGGGTCCACCGTGGAGTCCTCCGAGAGCGGCCCCTGCTGCCCTCCCCCGTACACGGACGCCGAGGAGGAGAAGATGAATCGCCGCACGCCCGCTCCCTCGAGCTCGCCGAAGAGGCGGATCGCCTCGGCCACGTTCACGTTCCAGTAGAGCGCCGGCTCGGCCACGCTCTCGGCCACGGATGAGCGCGCCGCGAAGTGGAGTACGGCGGTCACGCCGTGGTCCCGGCATAGGCGCGCCACGAGGTCCTCGTCCCCCACGCTCCCGCGCACGAAGGACACCCCGGACGGGATCGCCGCCGCGTGCCCGGTGGTGAGATCGTCGAGCACCACCACGTCGCGCCCGCGGGCGCGCAGCACTTCCACCGTCACGCTGCCGATGTAGCCGGCCCCGCCGGTCACCAGGATCGCCACGCCCGCCCCCTCATGCCCGCGCATCCTGATTGGCGTCCGGCGCGGGCCGGGACGCGTCCGACGGCAGGGGCGCGGCGATGCGATCGCGCCGCAGCAGGCCGTACTTCACGATGCACCAGATCGCCTGCACGCCATCCTTCCAGCCGATCTTCTTCCCCTCGGAGTAGTCGCGCCCGCTGTAGCTGATCCCGACCTCGTACATGCGGCACGGGATCCGGGCGAGCTTCGCCGTCACCTCCGGCTCGAAGCCGAAGCGATCCTGCTCCAGCCGGATCGACTGGATGAGCGGCGTGCGGAACATCTTGTAGCAGGTCTCCATGTCGGTGAGGTTCAGGTTCGTGAAGCAGTTGGAGAGGATCGTCAGGAAGCGGTTGCCCAGGCTGTGCCAGAAGAAGAGCACGCGCCGCTCCTTCCCCGAGCCAAAGCGCGAGCCGTAGACCACGTCGGCCTTGTCGCTCTGGATCGGGCGGAGCATGTCCAGGAGATCCTGCGGGTCGTACTCGAGGTCGGCGTCCTGGATCACCGTCACGTCGCCGGTGGCCTGTGCGATGCCGGCGCGGATCGCCGCGCCCTTCCCCTGGTTGCAGGGCTGGTAGAGGACGCGGGCCACCTGGGGCTCGATCTCGGTCTTCAGGATGTCGCGCGTCCCGTCCGTGGACGCGTCGTCCACGACGATGATCTCCAGCTCCAGCGGGAGCGCGCGCAGGCGCTTCACGATCTCGCGGATCGTGTCGCGCTCGTTGAAGGCGGGGATCACGACGGAAAGCTTCATCCGAACCCTCGGCCGGGGGGCGGGGACAGGGGACGCGGGATCACGGCGCGGACGGGGGACGCGGCCCATCGATCAGCCCGCGGAACTCCGGGACGAGCGCGGCGGAGAACTTCCGGAGCGCCTCCTCGTCCTTTGCCTCCGCCCCCGGACGCAGGTGCGTCGAGACCTCGATGAACCCGTTGCCGCCTCCCCTGCCCGTGAGGATCTGCGTCTTGAGCGCCTCGAGCATCTGCGTGGTCCGCGAGGCGGTCTGCACCTTGCCGGAGGAGAACCACCAGTAGAAGACGAGCTGGGTGGTGTTTCCCTTGCGGGCGAGGAAGCGGTTCACGCTGACGTCGGTTCCCGGAAGCGTCTCCACCACCGTGCTGGCGAGCTTCTGGTACTCGATCGACCAGCCCTGGGAGGTGAAGCACACTTCCGGCTGGTGCGCGCCCCAGCGGTTGGTCCCGTGGAATTGCGCGAACAGCAGCGCCTCGCGCCCATCCGGCCCGCGGTAGGCGCGGGACACGTAGGCATCCGGCCGCAGGATCCGCAGCACCTCCGGCAGCATGTCGAGGTCGCCGCGGGACTCCCAGGGTCCCAGCCGGGACGGAAGCGCGGCGAGGTTCGGCGCCGGCACCGCCTCCGGGTTCCGGAACTTCGAGATCCCGGCGTTCGCGGCTCCCGCCAGAGCGAGCAGCGCCAGGATCAGCCAGGTGTTCTTGCGCGCCTGCGCCACTGTAGAAACCTCCCGATGGAGAGCAGGAGAATGAACGCGATGAGGAAGACGGCGAATCCCGACGCGTCGTGGATGATCGTCCCCCAGTGCGGCCTGCCGTTCATGAACAGGGAATCGCCCGGCGTGCTCGCGTCGATGCCGAATTCGTAAGCCACGAGCGTGAGGAAGGACACGCGGCCGGTGTTGGCGAGGATCGCGATGGGGATCCCCGCGAGGAACAGCATCACGCGCTCCCAGGCCGGGCCGGTGAAGATGTACCCGTACACGGCGCCCAGCGCCAGCAGCGCGAAGAGCGAGCGGATCCCGCTGCACGCGTCCGCGACCTCGAGCGCGCCGTTGGGGAGGATCAGAACGGCCCCGTCCCGGTAGATCGGGATCCCGAAGGAGGAGACGGCGCCCACCGAGAGCTTCGCCGCGACGAGCTTCATCGCAAAGGTCACGGGCGTCATGACGAAGGTGAAGACGGGGATCGCGAAGACCAGGAACACGATGGGAAAGAGCACTTGCCGCAGCACGGCCCCGCCCCAGATCGCGAGCACCACGCCGATGAGCAGCGTGATCAGCGAGTAACAGGCCACGGTCTTGATCGCGCCGAGGTTGGCGACGAGCAGCAGCGCGAGGCTCGCACCCGCGATCCACACCCCGAGCCGCGAGGGGTTGCGCGGCGCCCGGGCGATCTCCGCCTTGCGCCGCCAGATCAGGTAGATCGAGATGGCCGGGATCAGGTAGCCGTGGGAGAACTCGGGCTGGTTCTCCCACTTGTCCACGAGGTAGCCCACGAGCGGGTAATAAAGCAGCGCGATCCCCGCCGCGACGAGGGCGAGCTCGACGAGGGGCAGCGGCGCGACCCGCGCGCGGACGGTGGCTTCGACACCCATCGACGTGGGCTCCCTCGGGGCGCTCACGGGTGCTGCCCGCGGGCGCCGCGCAAACGATCCGCGGTCCTGGCGAATGCGGCGACGGCGAAGATCCACAGGAACGGGGAGATCCCGGACCGGATCCGCGCGTCCCCCCAGAAGACCATCGTGGACAGCACGAAGGTCCCCACGAGGAGATGGAGGATCAGGACCGGCTCGTCGCGCCTCCAGGTCAGCACGAGCCCGGCGAACATCCACGGAAGCGCCAGGCCGTAGGTGGCGAGGTAGACGATTTTCCAGGAGGTCCGGACGTTGGCCACCGGATTCCAGAAACGGGCGACCTTGAACAGCAGAAGCTTTGGAATCTTATCGGGATTGCTGACCAGGAATTGAACCCCGAGGCGCATCGCCAGCCGGTCCACCTGCACCTGGTCCCCGGCCGCCGCCTTCAGCTCATGGTAGAAGGGGAGCTGCCCGATGGGGACCCACCGGCCCCAATGCTCCCGGTTCAGCACCTGGATATTGTTGGCTCCCCAGAAAACGGCCCCCCCGCTGGTCGTCACGGCAACCCAGTGTCCCGTTCCCTGCCGAACCTGCCACAGCCAGGGGCCCATCACGGCCAGGGCCGCGAGAATTATACCAGAAACCGCGGCGAAAGCCGCCGGCACGCGGCCGGGCCCGGGGACCTCCGGAGGCTTGCGATAGGTCCACCAGGCCCAGAGGGCGAGGAAGGGCGGGAAGAAGAGGAGGATCGGCCGCGCGAGCGTCGCAGCGCCCATCGCGGCACCCGTGAACAGGATCCAGCCGACGGGAACGCGGCGGGTCCTGCGCGTTTCGGATTCCCCTCCGGCACAGCTTTCAGATTCGCCTCCGGCCCAGCTTTCAGATTCGCCTCGGCCCTCGCTGCGCGAGGGACCTCGGCACTGCCACGCCCGCGCGGCCTCTGAAAGTCGGACGAAGCCGTAGGCCATGGCGACGAGGAGGGGGAGGAAGAGCGTTTCCGTGAGGAGGCCGTAGGAGAAGAACACGTCGGCCGGGGCCGCCGCGTACAGCGCGGCCGCCGCGAAGGCCTGCCGCTCGCCAAAGAGCCGCCGGCCGAGGAGGAACGTGAGCCAGGCGCCCAGCGCGCCGAGGGCGGCCTGGGCGACGCGGGCGGCGGCGTAGCTCTCCCCCGCGATGCGATACACGAGGGAGAGAAAGGCCGGGTACAGCGGCGGGCGGAAGGAGATGAACCAGCCGTGGATCGTGTAACCCTTTCCCGCCACGAGGCTCCGCGCCAGCAGGTCGTAGTCGCGATCATCGGAGGTGGGCGGCGCGTCCAGGCCGAGGTGAACGCTCACCGCGACGCGAAGCGCGAAGGCGGCGAGGACGAGCGCCAGGAGGAGCAGCCTCCGGTGCGGCAGGGCGCGGCGCGGGTCAGCGGGCATCGGCGAAACCCAGCGGGCGCACGAGGCCGCTCTGGGGCGGGATCGTGCCTCCGGGGATCGGCATGGGGCGCGACTGCGGGTTGACGTACACCTCCCCGCGCTCGAAGCGCCGCGTGTAGACGACCGCGTCGGGCCTCGCCTCCCCCTCCGGCACCGTGGCGTAGGTTCCGCGCGCCGGCCCGAGGATCGTCTCCATCTCCGGCACCCGGGTCACCTTCCCCGTGAGCGCCCAGCACACGTTCGGCTCGGCCAGCAGCAGGTAGGCCGCGTAGCCGTAGCGCGCCTGCGCTTCAGTGCCCTGCGGATCGCCCACGAGGATCCACCGGCCGGTCTTCGCGGCGCGGCGGACGAGATCGAGGGCCGCGGCGAGCGCCTCGGGCCGTTGCCCGACCGCGAGTCCCTCCATCATCGCGCCGTCGGCGACGGCGAGCACGCGGAGGGCGTGCTCCGCCTGGTGGATCGAGAGGCCGTTGAACATCACCATCCCCGGGCCGCTCTCCTTCAGCGCGCGCACGAGGGCCATCTCCGCGTTCTCGAGATCCGTGATCGTCTTCCACTCCGCCGGCGCCCCCGTGGCGCGGCAATCCAGGACATCGCCGATCCGCGCGAGCGCTTCCGGCTTCCCCGCCCTGAGATCCGCGAGCGAAGGGACCGGTCGTCCTTCGGCCTGGTGCTGCCAGTAGTATCGCCCGTCCTTCATCCGGAAGCACCAGGGCGGCAGCCGGATCGGATCGCCGCCCGCCCCGGTCACGCCGGGATAGAACCAGGCGGGCCCGCTCAGGTTGTCGAGAAACACGCCGTCCCCGCCCTTCTTCCGGAGAAGCGCCGCGTAGCGCCTGGCGTAGGCGATGAAGTCGGCGCCGCCGGGATTGGACCTGACCGTGAGCGGGCCGCCGAAGAACTCGAGGATCCCGTCCCCGAATCCGTAAGGCTTTGGATCGATCAGGTCCGGCACCGGCCCGCCCGCCGCGCGCGCGATGCGCAGGTACTCGGGGACCGTGAAGGTCCGCGTATGGGCGTAGGACGTGGGGCCCTCGGGGGACGGGAGCGGATCGTTCACCGTCGGCGTGGCCGTGAACTCGGCGGCCGAGAGATAGTGAAGCACCTTCACGCCCGGGTGGAGGTCGCGCACGGTCTTCCCGTCGCTGCGCCTGTCGAGCGGGAGCCACCACTTCTGGAGGTTCCCCGCGTACACGATCACCTCGCCGCCGGCGTGTTCCGTGATCGCGGCATCGCGATCGCGCCGGTCCGGTGGCGGGGCGCCGTAGTCCAGCGCGCAGAACCGCACGTCGGGCTGGTGCGGGAGCGGCGGGAGGGGATGGGCCGCGGCGGCCGTCGCCCCGATCGCGGCGAGAGCCGCCGCGAGGGCGAGCCGGACGCCGGCGCGAGCCGGGACGCGCCCTGTCATCGGGGCCTCCGGGGGAACCGGAGCCGATCGCGGAGGGTCTCCCAGCGGGCGCGCCGGAGCAGCGGCTCCCACAGGCCGTGACGCCTGAGGAACGCGATCAGGAACGGCGTGACCAGCGCGAGGTAGATCGCCGTCCGCCCGAGCGAGCGCGCGGCGTCCGCGAGGGGCGCGTGGCCGTCCAGGGGAATCCCCAGGCGAAGCGCGACGTACACCAGCGCCGACAGCGCGAAGGGGAGCAGCAGGCGGGCGTACAGCCGCGCGTAGGCGCCGAGCCGCCGCCCGAAGAAAAAGGTGAAGATGTAGGTGACGTACAGCGCGAAGAGCAGCGCGTAGGTCAGCGACGTGGCGATCGCCACGCCCACCAGGCCCCAGCCGAGCTTCACGAACCACAGGTTCAGCCCGAAGGCCGCGAGCACGCAGATCGCGTAGATCGCCACGGCCACGATCTGCTTGCGCACGGCGAGCAGGAAGCTCGACGGTCCCCGCGCGAGCGCGATGAAGAACGCGCCGAACAGCAGGATCTCCATCGCCACGAAGCCCGGGAGGAACCGGGGCAGGATGTAGTGCAGCACCCATTCGATTCCGATCACCACGACCACCAGCAGCGCCGGGAAGAACGTGGCGATGGCGACCGTCGGTGTCTCGACGTAGGGCAGCATCTCGGCGGGCGTGGCGGACCGGCTGTATCGGCCGATCAGGTTCGGGCTCATCACCGACGCTATCACCAGGGGCACCTCGCCCAGCGTCCCGATGACCGTGTAGGCGATCGTGTAGTAGCCCATGTCGGCCGGGGTCAGGAACTTCGCGATCACCATCCGGTCGACGCTCATGAAGAGCGTGTACACGAGGCCGAGGAGATAGACCGGGAAACCGATGCGGATGAGCTCGACGATCAGGGGGAGATCGAGCCGCCCGCGCAGCCGGATCGGCACGTTCCACAGGAGGTAGCCGATGATCCAGACGTACACGAGGACGTAGGAGGCGTAGAGCCCCCGCAGACCCCAGAGCGCCACGAACCCGATCGTGACCGGCACGTTCACGAGCGCCAGCAGGATGTCCACCTTGCTCTGGAAGAAGAAGCGCCGCTGGGCGCGCAGGACGATCCGGTAGAAAAAGTAGAGCTGCTGGAGCGTGATGCCGGCCGCCGCCACGTGCAGACCGGTGAAGAAGATCGGCTCGAGCGAGGCGCGGCGCAGATGCGCGTAGACCAGGATCGCGAGGGTGGCGAGCAGCGAAGCGTACAGGTTGAAGCTGAAGGACTGCTCCACCACGTCCCGGGCGCGCGCCGGCTCCCCGCGCTCCATGTGGAGGGGGACTTCCCGCGCCACCGCCTCCGCGGAGCCCAGGGGCGCCAGGTTGGAGTAGTTGAGGAGGATGCCGAGCGTGCCCCAGACCCCGTAGTCGGAGGGGCCGAGGAATCGCGCGGTGACGAGGCCGCGCACGAGGTAGAGGGCGCGCGTCACGTACAGGCTCACGCCCACCGCGCCCATGTCCATGAGGAGCCGACCGCGCTTCAAAGGGACCTCACGCGAGACCCAGATCCCGTCGCAGGCCCGCCGCGATCTTCGTGGCGTCCCGGCACTCCGCGGCTACCCTGGCTCCCGCCACCAGCTTCTCGCGCAGCGGCGCGTCCGAGAGCAGCCGCCGGATTCCCGCCTCCAGCGCCGCGGGATCGAGCGAGTCCACGACGAGCGCCCAGCCGAAGCGCCTGGCGTCCTCGACGGTGTAGCAGTCCGCCGGCGCGTGAAGCAGGATCGGCCTGCCGCTCACGAAGTACTCGACCGCCTTCGTGGGGAACACCGTGCGGATCTCGTCGAGCCAGGGGGTTTCGAAGGCGAGGGGCAGATAGAGTAGATCCGCCTCCCGCTGCAGCCGCATCGCCGTGGCCGTGTCCACGGAGCGGACCTCCGTCCGCGCGCCCCCGATCCCCATCCGCGCGAGCTGCCCGGGGTCGTTGGGGGCGCAGACGAGCAGCCGGATGTCCGGCTCGCCGGGGGTGGCCTTCATCCACTCGACGGTCCGCGCCATGACCTGCAGCGCATCGCGGTTCATGCTGTAGACGCCGCCGGTGAAGAGGATCGTCCGGGCGCGCCCCGCCGGTTGCCCTGAGGGGTGCCCTGACGAGACCTCCCTGCCGGCATCTGCGCCGGATCTCATCGCCGCCCCGGCGATCGGGCCGTCCTCGAGATTGACGGCGTGGGGGAGGATGCGGGCCTCGATCCCGTGCTTGGCTCGGTAGTGCGCGGCCGCGGCCTCCGTGGGCACGTAGATTGCCATCGCGTCGCGGAAGATCCGCCGCTCGAACATCCGCGACATGACCCGGTCCGCGGCCCGATCGACCGTCTCCTGCCACAGCGAATGCATGTACACGTGCAGGGGTAGTCCCGTCCGGCGCGCGGCGAGCCAGGCGGCGACGAGGTAGTAGCCGAAGGGATAGTTCGCGAAGATCGAGACGACCTTCTCGCGGCGCGCCAGCGCGGCCGCGCGGCGGGCAATCGCCGAGACCCAGAGGTATTCGAGCCAGGACGGCAGGCCGAGCCGGAAGGAGCGCAGGAGCTTCGGCAGGTCTGCCACGTCGGCGGGGCCGAGTTCGTCCTCCTGTCCCAGCCGGAACATCGGGTTGTCGCCCCGAAGGAAGACGAGCGAGCCCGGCGGGAAGGGGCCGAGGAGGTTGCGCATCATCTTGGCACTGCCCCCCGCCATGGGCGGAAGGCAGGCCGACATCACGAGCGCCTTCGGGGGTGCGGCCGGCGCGGGGGAGGCCCCGTCGGTCATTTCGTGAGCCCCCGCCGCTCCAACTCGTCTTTCGCCGCGAGTACCGCGTCCTGCGCGGTCTGGGTCCGCACCCACCGCACGAGCTCGTCGATCCCTTTCTCGAAGGGGACTTCGGCCCGCCAGCCGAGCACCCGCTCCATGCGCGAGACGTCGGCGTAGCAGTGGCGGATGTCCCCCTCGCGGAAACGGTTCTCGATCCGGGGACTGCCTTCGAAGCCGAGACGCTGCGACAGGAGCCGCGCGAGATCGAGCACCGAGAGCGGCCGGCCGGTCCCCACGTTGAAGACCTGCCCGTCGCCGCGGCTGTCCTTCATCGACAGGAGCAGTGCCGAGACGATGTCGGAGACGTGGATGAAGTCGCGCGTCTGCCCCCCGTCCTCGAAGATAACCGGGGGCTCGCCGTTCAGGAGCCGCGAGGAAAAGATCGCGGCGACCCCGGTGTAGGGGTTGGAGAGCGCCTGCCGCGTCCCGTAAATGTTGAAGAAGCGCAGGGCCACGGTCGGGATGCCGTAGGCGCGCCCGATGGCGAGGAACATCTCCTCGTGGTCGCGCTTCGTGATGGCGTAGATCGACGTCGGGAAGAGCGGCTTTTCCTCGTCCGTCGGCACCGGCTTCGCGGTGGCGCCGCAGCCCGGGCAGCGCATCTCCCAGTCCCGCCGGGCGAGCTGCTCGGCCGGGCGAAGCTTCGGGAAGACCGGGCCGCAGGCGGCGCACTGGTACTTCCCCTCGCCGTAGCAGGACATGCTGGAGGCCACGATCATCTTGCGCACGCTGTGTCCCTGGTTCGCCAGGATGTCGAGCACCACACCCGCCCCGAGCGCGTTCACCTCCACGTAGCGCACCACGTCGTACATCGACTGCCCCACGCCGACGGCCGCCGCGAGATGGCAGAGCACCTCGACGCCGTTCAAGGCCTTCGTCACGGCCTCGCGGTCGCGGACGTCCCCGCGGATGAACTCGGCGCGGGGATTCAGGTAGTCCGGCGGGAGGCTCTTCGGGTGAACCTGCGGGTCGAGATTGTCCAGGATGCGAACGGCGTGCCCCTCCGCCACGAGGGCGTCCACGAGATGGGAGCCTACGAAGCCCGCTCCGCCGGTGACCAGAACGCGCATGCCGTGCTTCTCCTCGAGGCGGAATCCGGGACCCTCCGCAGAGGGACAGGGGATTCCCGAGAAAAACCGGGCGGGAGGCCGGAGGCCATCCGGGCAACCCTAGCAGCGGCCAAGCCCAGAGGGCAAGGGGTGTAGTATAAACAGGTCCCATGCCGGACACACCCACGACCCCGCGAGACCTGCCGTCGGCAACCGGACCGACGGACCTGGCCGTCGTCATTGTCTCCTACAACACGCGCGATCTCCTCGAGGAGTGCATCGCATCGGTGCTCGCCGAGACGAAGGCCATCGCCTGCCACGTCTTCGTGGTGGACAACGCCTCCCGCGACGGGAGCGCGGAGATGGTCCAGCGGAAGTTTCCCGAGGTGAGCCTGCGGGCTAACGCGGAGAATCTCGGCTTCTCCAGAGCCAATAATCAGGCGCTCGCGGGGATCGACGCCCGCTACGCGGTGCTGCTCAACAGCGACACGAAGATATTCCCCGGAAGCCGCGCGCTCGAGGCCATGGTCGCCTTCATGGACGCCCATCCCGACGTGGGCGCGCTCGGCCCGAAGATTCTCTTCGAGGACGGTTCGATCCAGCTCCACTGCGCGCGGTCCCTTCCCGGTCTCTGGGCCTCCTTCTGCCAGCTCACCACGCTCGCGCGGCGATTTCCGCACAACCGCCTCACGGGGGGGTATCTCATGAGCTGGTGGGATCACGAGGACGCCCGCGAGGTCGAGTGCCTGCTCGGGGCCTGCATGATGGTTCCGCGCGAGGTGCTGGAGCGGGTGGGGCCGCTCGACGGGGATTTCTTCCTCGGCGGGGAGGACGCGGACTGGTGCCTTCGGATCCGCCGCGCGGGGTGGAAGGTGTACTACAATCCCGAGATCGCGATCCTCCATCACGGCGGGGCGTCCAAGAACCAAATGGAGGAGCACGAGGGGAAGCCGCTGCACATCGGCTACTGGAAGTACTTCAGGAAGCACCACGGGCCGGTCTACGCCCTGGCCTGGCGGATGATGACGGCGACTCTCTCGCTCGCGTGGGTCGTGATATATACGCTGCAGATGCCGTTTCGCGCGTCGCGGCGGGAAGCGATGAAAAAGCTGATGGGCGTCTACTCGAGCATCTTCCTCTGGTGCCTCACGGGGCGGTGAGCGGCGCGCCGCGGGGGGTCTGCGCCCGGGAGGACGGTCCGGACGTGAGAGCATCGGCTCGAAAAATACTGATCGATCTACTCGCCGCGCTCGGCGTGTACCGCCTCTTCCGGTTCCTGAATCGCAAGCGGGTGGCGATCCTCTTCTACCACGGCGTGAGCGCGAGCGAGCGCTTCGAGGGGATCCGGAACTACCAGGGAAAACACGTCCGACTCTCCCGCTTCCGCGCGCAGCTCGATTTCCTGCGCCGCCATTACCGCGTCCTGCCGCTTCCGGAGGTCGTTGACGCCCTTCGCCGCGGCGCCCGCCTCCCCGCCAACACGGCGGTGATCACCTTCGACGACGGCTATGAGAACAACGCGACGGTGGCGGTGCCGGCCCTTTCGGAAGCGGGCATGAGCGCCGCCTTCTTCCTCTCGACCTCCTACGTCGACACCGACCGGTGCCTCTGGGTGGACGAGATCGAGCAGGTGATCGCCTCCACGAGCCTCCCCGAGCTGGTCGTGCGGGACGGCGAGCGGGACGAGCGGCTGCCGCTCACGTCCGATGCGGATCGCCGCGCGGCGGACCGCCGGATCCGGGCGATCGGCAAGGCGCTCCCAGACGAGGCGCTCTGGCGCTGGCTCAAGGAGTTCTTCGCGCACAACGGTCTGGAGGTCCCGCGGGCCACCCGCGACTACCGGTTCCTCACCTGGGACCAGGTGCGCGGGATGCACGCGGCGGGAATGACGATCGGATCGCACACGCTCCGGCACGCGATCATCACGCGCGTCCCGGAGGCGGAGCGCGTCGAGGAGATCCTCGGGGCGCGCCGGGCCTGCGAGGCGGCCCTCGGCGTGCGCTGCGATACCTTCGCCTACGCGAACGGACGCGAGGGAGATTTCGACGACTCGACGGGCCGGCTCCTCAAGGAGCTGGGTTTCTCCTGTGCCCTCACGACGGTGCAGGGCCTGAACGTGCCCGGCGACGACCTTTCCACCCTGAAGCGCATGGGCGTCGGCGACGCGACGACGGTGGCCGAGCTCGAGGCGCAGATGAGCGGGTTCATGGCGTGGGCGCTCGGGCTCCGCGCGCGCCTGCGCCGCTAGCGCCCAGCAGATCCCGGATCAGCGTGTCGTATCGGCCCGCCACCGCCACCGGCGCGTGCCGTTCCCGCACCCAGGCCTGTGCCCTCTCGCCGATCGCCTCCCGTTCCCTCGGATCAGCCGCGAGCCGCCGCACCGCGGCGATCATCTCCTCCATCGTCTTCGCGTGCACGCCCAGGCCCTTCCCGCAGAGCAGCTCGTCCGGATCGATCTCCAGCGAGACAACCGGCATCCGGCTCGCCCAGGCCTCGAGGAAGACGTTGGGGAATCCCTCGGCCTGGGAGGTGCTCACCAGCAACGCCGCGTCCCGGTAGTAGGCGGGCATCTCCGCGTAGGGGGAACGCGGCACGTGGCGCACGTTGGGGCATGCCTTCAGCCGCTCCATCACGCCGCGCACGAACGCCGGGTCCCCCGTCTCCGGCGCGATCATCGTGAAGGGGATCTCGGGAAGAGCGGCCGCGAGGTCGGCGAGAAGCCCGGGGCGCTTCTTGGGCAGCATGTTCCCCACCCAGAGCACGCCGTGCCGCCCTGACGCGGGCGGCAGCGGCCCTTCCGGAATCGGGCATGCGCTCGGAATGAGGATCCCTTCCCTCCCCCATCCCTCTCGCAGCAGCCTGGCCTGATGGTCGCTCTGTATCACGATGGCATGGGCCAGCCGCAGCCCCAGCCGGTAGAGCATCACCTGGTGCGGCCTGGCGTTCCTCGCGAAGTGCCCGTCGAGATCCCGATCATTCGCCACGGAGAAGATGAAGGCCCTTCGGTGGAGCCGCGCGTACAGGCCCACGATTCCCGTGAGCGTCCCCGCGCATCGCTGGTAGTACACGTCCGAGTCCGCCCGGGAGAGCGCGCGCCAGAGATCGATGTTGGCGAGCTTCCCCGCCAGTCCCGGGCGCCCGTGGCCTGGGCCGGGCACGGTGAACACGCGGATGCCGTCGTGGTGCTCCTCGCGCGCCGCCCCCGGCGCGTAGGTCACGAAGCGCACGTCGAAGCCCCGCGCCGCCAGCGCGCGCCCGATGAGCCCCTGCTGCACCTCCGCGCCGCCGAAGCCGCGGGGAACGCCGCTGAAGAGCGCGTAGGCGTGCGGGCTCATGAAGCAGATGCCGGGACGGCCCATCCTCACACCCGCTCGGGGGGCTGCGCGCCGGTCCACATGTCGCCGTCGGAGTCCGTGAAGGTGAGATACCAGTGGGTCGTGTCGGAGAGCAGCGCCTCATCCGGATGGCCGGCGAGGTTGTGGAGCACGAAGGTCTGCAGATGCGGCGCCTGGAGAAAGCCCAGCCGCCTGAGCCTCCTGCGGAAGGACCCGCAGGTCGTGAGGGCCAGGAGGCCCGTCGCCTTCGCGGCGCGGGCGCGGGAAAGGGCCTCGCGGAAGAGCGCCGTGATGGCGTCCGGCTCGTCGGGGCGCGCGAGGAAGTCGACGCCCACGGCGACGCTCCCCGCCCGGCCTCCTTCCGGAAGGCGCAGCGCGAGGAAGCCGCGCG
>JBGPLH010000018.1:0-18798 GCA_041486365.1 Thermodesulfobacteriota bacterium
GCCGCCGCGCGCAGGCACCAGTCCACTTCCTCGAAGTAGCAGAAGTACTCGGTACGCAGACCGCCGATCCGCTCGATCGCGTGCCGCGTGACGAGGAGCGCCGCGCCGCTCAGGGCGTCGACGTCCAGGGTGGCGTCCGCGGGCCCGGGAAGCAGCGCCCGCCCGTGGTGCCGGAGGCGCATGCGGCCCGTGCGCGGGTTGAAGGCGATGCCGGCCGACTGGACGAAGTGCGGCGGCTCGGCGTCGCGGATGAGGGGGCCCGCCAGTCCGATGGCGGGATCGGCCGCGCAGGCCTCCTCGAGCCGTCCCAGCGCCCGCGGATCGAGCGTGGCGTCGTTGTTCAGGAGGAGCACCGCGTCGGCCCCGCGCGCGAACGCGAGGGCGGCGGCGCGGTTGTGCCCCGCGGCGAATCCCCTGTTGCAGGGCTCCCGATGGATCTCCGCCCCGAGGGCGCGGGCGCGCTCCGGGTCCAGCGGTGGATCGGCGGCGTTGTCGATCAGGATCACGCCGTCGGGCTTCCGGTCGGAGGCGCGGAGCGATCCGATCGCGGCCCAGGTGTCCTCGGCCGAGCCCCAGTGGAGCACGCTCGCCCAGATCCTCACCCGGCCACCTCCTCGTATATCTCCATCGTGCGCGCGGCGACGGCCTCGGGGGAGAGCGCGCGGATCACCTGCTCGCCGCCCCGGGCGGCGCGGCGGCGGCTCTCTTCCGGATCGGCGAGCGCCGCTCGAATGGCCTCGCGCACCGCTCCCGGATCACCGCCCTCCACCACGAACCCCGCGTCCCAGGCGCGGATCCGCTCGGCGCAACCCGTTCCCGCGCTCACCACCGGGATCACGCCGGCCAGCAGCGCCTCCATGGGCGCGAGCCCGAAGATTTCCTGCTCCGACACCAGCGCGAGCACGTCGGCGTCGGCGAGGGCCTCCCGCCGCTGCCGGGCATCGAGAGGCCCGGCGAAGATCACCCGCGCGCTTCCGGCCGTCCCGGCTTCCCGCCGCAGCGCCTCCAGCGCGCCGCCGTCGGGACCCGCCACCGCCAGCACCGCGCCCCGAAGCCCCGCCACCGCGCGGAGAAGCACGTCCACCCGCTTGTTCGGCGTCAAGCGCCCGAGGTACAGGACCATCGGTGCGCCCTCCGGAACGCCATGCTTCTTGCGGAAGGCGCCGCGTCCCGGCAGCGGCAGGATCGACTGCGGATCGAGCGGATTGGAAAGCCGCCGGATCCGATGGGCCGGAACGCCGAGACTGCCGAGCTGCGCCTCCTCCACGTCTGAAAGGGCAAGGCAGATCGCGGCACGGTCCAGGATCCCATCGAAGAGGAGAGGGTCGGCCAGCCGCTTCCACCCCTGCCGCCGCTCGATCCGAGGGGCGGTCCCGTGGGGGGAGAGCACGAAGGGGCGCGGCCGCCGCGCGCGGGCGACGAGGAGAGCGCCGAGGTGGCGGTGGCCGTGGAGATGAACCGCCTCGAAATCCCGGGCCCCGCGCCGCGCGGCGGCACGGAGCCCGAGCGGTAGCGTCACGTCGTCCCAGGCGAGGCGGTTGCTCAGGTTCCGGAAGGCGCGCACCTCGATCCCCGGAATGGGTTCGGGCGCCCGGCGGGATCGCGGCGTCCCGACATCAGTGGTCCAGACGGTGACCCGGCACCCGGCGCGGGACTGCGCCCGCGCGAGGGTGGCGACCGCTTCTCGAATGCCGCCGCCGGCCTGGGATGGGGGGAAATAGGGGACCACGTGGAGCACCCGAAGGGGGGAGACCCGCGAGGGGTCCTCCGGGGTGCGCGGGGCGTGGGACTGGCTCATGCGGGGCCATCATAACACAGCCGAATCCCTGTCCGGACAGGGAATTCCGCCCATCCGCGAACATATATAAGGAGCCTCCGGCGGGTCGCCCGGAACCCCGCGCGGGGGTTCGGGCCCGCCGGCGGGGAAGGCCCCCCGGCCACGGGTCCCGGCAGGAAACCTCCGCTCAAGAAAGCCTCGCCCGGTGACGATGAATCTCCCGCGAACCCGCGCATCCCCGGGCTTGCGCGCCGTGGGGACTCGGGGCCTGCTCACCCGGCCGCCCCGACGAGAGAGGGGGAATTCATGAAGACGAGGAAAGCGATTGCCGGGCCCCTGGCCGGGGCCCTCGCGACGCTGGCCGCCGTCGGTCTGGCGATTGGCGCCGGGCAGATGGAGGTCTACACGGTAAAGAAGGGCGATACCCTCTGGGAGATCGCCGCGGACAAACTCGGCGAGGGGAAGCGATGGCCCGAGGTCTGGGAGAAGAATGCGCAGTTCAAGAATCCCAACCGGATCTATCCGGGCAACCAGGTCTATCTGCCGGGCACCCCGCAGCCCGTCGCCCCGCCGGTGACGGGGATGGCGCAGCCGCCCGTGAACACGATGCCCATCGACGAGGTCACCTACACGACCGCGCGCGAGGCGGGGTACGTGAGCCCCGATGAGTATGAGGGCGCGGGGCACATCGTGGGGAGCGACAGCCCCGCCTCGAACCTCTACGAGGGCCTCCAGGTGTTCATCGACCGCGGAGAGAGTGAAGGCGTGCGCGTCGGTGATAACTTCCGGGTCTTCCGGCCGGAGGGCCAGATCCTGCGTCCCGACACGAACCAGCCGGCGGGCTACCGGACATCCGAGAAGGGGCAGCTGCGGGTGATCCAGGTGATGGAGCACAGCTCCCGCTGTGCCATCGTGCGATCCTTCAACGTGATCCTGCGAGGCGATCCGGTGACGCCCTTCAAACCCCTGCCGGATACCTTCCTGGTGAAGCCCGCGCCCCAGGACGTGAGCGGGACGATTCTCGCCGGTCAGGCGGGACGGGTCGAGTTCGGACGGGAGGATCTCGTGTACCTCGACCTCGGCTCGAAGCAGGGGATCGACGTCGGGTCGCGTTTTGCCGTGTATCGCGAGGGCGACGGTCTTTCGGGATTCGCGGCGGACCGGAATCTGCCGCCGGACGTCATGGGTGAGGCGGTCGTGATCCGCGTGTCCGAGAAGGGAAGCACCGCGCTCCTCACGCGCTCCAAGGGGCCGATCCACAGGGGTGACCACGTGGCCGCCCTGGCGCGACTCAATCTCCCCGCGCAGGACGCGACTCATCTGTCGAGCGATCCCGCGTTCGGCAGGTTCTCGGGCGGTGAGGCGCAGGGAGACACGTTCACCATCCGCGGCTCGGGGCTGCGAACCTCGGAGTAGCACGCGCACGCAGGGCAACGAGAGGGGCGGGGGGCCGCAGGGTCCCCCGCCGTTTTTTTATAAGTTGACTCCCCGGGAACGGGGCGTTAGCCTCCCGACCGACACACCCGCCGTTCCCCGCGGCGACGCGATTGCATCCGCTCAGTCCGCCTCCCTGAACTCGTTCCACCCGGAGCCGTGATGGCCGATCCCGCCCTCGCGTGGATCGCGCTGGGGCTCGTGCGCCCGCCGGACGGCGAGCGCTACCGCGCCATCCGCGCGCGCCACGGATCACCCGAGCCGCTGCTCGCAAACGACGGGGAGGATCCCGATCTCCTCCCGCCCGACACGCGATCCGCGGCCCGGGCGGCCCTCCCCCGCGCGCGGCGCGAGGCGGAGGGGATCCATGCGCTCGGGGCCCACGCCATCGCGTTCGGTGACCCGCGCTACCCGCAGGGCCTGGGCGAGATCTCCGACCCGCCCGCGTGGATTGCCGTCGGCGGAGACCTGGGCGATCCGGAGGCGCCGGCCGTGGCCATCGTGGGGAGCCGCGAGGCCTCGCTCGCGGGAGAGCGGCGGGCGCGGGAGTGGGCGGCGTGGCTCGCCCGGCGCGGCGTGCGGATCGTATCGGGGCTCGCCCGAGGGATCGACACCGCGGCGCACCGGGGGGCGCTCGACGCGGACGGGCACACGGTGGCCGTGCTCGGCTGCGGTCTGGATGACGCGCTCGCCCACCGCGCGGGATCTTCATCTCTGGGGTCGGCCCTCGCCGCGCGAGGGACCTCCGGTCTAGGGTCGGCCCTCGCTGTCCGAGGGACCTCCGGCTTGATGCGCGATCTCCTGGCCGCCGGCGGCGCGCTGGTGAGCGATTTCCCCCTCGGCACGCGCCCCGCGACATGGACCTTCCCCCGACGCAATCGCCTGATCAGCGCCTTCGCGCGGGGCGTGCTCGTGATTCAGGCGGCCGCCCGGAGCGGATCGCTGATCACGGCGCGGTGCGCCGGGGACCAGGGGCGAGACGTCTGGGCCGTCCCGGGGGCGCCGGAGGACCCCCGCGCGCGGGGAGCCAACGCCTTGATTCGACAGGGGGCGCGACTCGTGGAGGACCCGGCCGAGGTCCTCGAGGATCTGCTCCCCGCCGCGGTCCCGGGAACTCACGGCTCGACACCGGGGAAGGACGCATCCCGGCCCTCCGCTCAAGCGGCGGCGGGCCTGTCCGATGAGGAGAGGGACCTGCTCGTCGGCGTGTCCCGCGGCGCGCTCGACCTGGACACGCTGGCCGCGCGCGCCGGCCTTTCCGCCGCGCGGGCGGGAGCGCTCCTCGCGCGGCTCGAAGTGGCGGGTTGCGTGCGGCGGCTCGACGGGATGCGCTTCGAGCGGGCCTGAGCGCCTGAATTCCCGAGTGTCGACGCCCGTCGGCGCCGCGCTTCGGACCCGGGTACCGGCTGCTCCGCCTGCGGACGCCGGCGCGCTCAATTTGACAAGGTCCCGACCGACGGTATCTTACGTTCCCTCTTGACGGGGACCCTTCGCGACGCGAAGAGCGTGGCACACGCGCAGCGAAGCGGCGCCCACAAGGTCCGAGATGGCAGACACGAAGGCCCGAAAGACGACCAGAAGGACCGCTTCCCCCCGGGGGAAGGTGGGCGGGACTGCATCTTCAAAGTCGGCCCTCGCTTCGCGAGGGACCTCCGGTTCAAAGTCGGCCCTCCCGAAGCGGGCGGCGGCAGCGCGGAAGAAGGCTCCGGTGAGCGGGTCCCGCCGGGGCGCGCTGGTGATCGTGGAGTCGCCCGCCAAGGCGCGCACGATCAAGAAGTACCTGGGCAGCGGCTACAGGGTGGAGGCTTCCGTTGGCCATGTGAAGGACCTGCCCAAGCGCGAGCTGGGCGTGGACATCGATCGCGACTTCCGCCCCAAGTACCAGGTCATCGAGGGCAAGGGGAAGGTGATCGCCCAGATCAAGAAGGCCGCCGAGGGGCGCGAGAAGATCTTCCTGGCCCCCGACCCCGATCGTGAAGGCGAAGCGATCGCCTGGCACATCGCCGAGGAGCTGAAGGGAAGCGGCGCGCAGATCTACCGGGTGCTCTTCAACGAGATCACGAAACCCGCCGTGCAGGAAGCGTTGGCACATCCGGGCCAGCTCGACCGGCACCTCTTCGAGGCCCAGCAGGCGCGGCGCGTGCTCGACCGCCTCGTCGGCTATCAGATCAGCCCGATCCTCTGGAAGAAGGTGCGCCGGGGCCTGTCGGCCGGCCGCGTGCAGTCGGTGGCCGTGCGCCTCGTCGTGGAGCGCGAGCGCGCGGTCACGGCGTTCAAGCCCCAGGAATACTGGACCGTCGACGCGCGGCTCCAGGGCGAGTCGGGAAGCGACTTCCTCGCGCGGCTCTTCAAGATTCACGGCAAGAAGGCGGACCTCGCCGATCGGGCCCACGCGGACCGGATCGTGGAGGAGCTGCGGGCCGGGACGTACACGGTCTCCAGCGTCGAGCGGAAGGAGCGCAGGCGGAACCCGGCGCCGCCCTTCACGACGAGCTCGCTCCAGATGGAGGCGGCCCGCAAGCTGCGCTTCACCGCCAAGCGCACGATGGGGCTCGCCCAGAAGCTCTACGAGGGCGTGGACCTCGGGCAGGAGGGTCCCGTCGGGCTCATCACCTACATGCGGACCGACTCCGTGCGTGTCTCGGGCGACGCGCTCAAGGAGGTCCGCCACCTGATCGGCGAGCGCTACGGCGAGGCGAACCTCCCGGCCCACGCCGTCCACTACAAGACGAAGAAGTCGGCCCAGGACGCCCACGAGGCCGTCCGGCCCACGCTCATCGATCACGACCCGGAGCGGGTGCGCCCGTTCCTCGATCCCGACGCGCTGGCGCTCTACGAGCTGATCTGGAAGCGCTTCGTGGCGAGCCAGATGAATCCGGCCGTGTACGACGCCACCACCGTGGACGTCGAGAGCGGACGGAACGTGCTGCGCGCCACCGGCTCGATCCTGAAGGCGCCGGGCTTCATGTCGATCTATCTCGAGGGGACCGACGAGGAGGAGAACGGCAACGGCGCCGCGCGCGCGTCGGCCTCGGAGGACGGCGAGCGGATTCTCCCGGAGCTGCGCGCGGGCGAGGCGCTCTCGCTCCTCGAGCTGCTCCCCGAGCAGCACTTCACCAAGCCGCCGGCCCGCTTCACGGAGGCCACGCTGGTGAAGGAGCTCGAGCAGGACGGAATCGGGCGGCCCTCCACCTACGCGTCGATCCTCAGCACGATCGTCGACAAGCACTACGTTGTGAAGGAGGAGGGGAAGTTCCGCCCGACGGAGCTCGGGTTCCTGGTGAACGATCTCCTCGTGAAGAACTTCCCGCAGGTGATGGACGTGGCGTTCACCGCCCAGATGGAGGAGAACCTCGACGAGGTCGAGGAGGGGCGCCGCAACTGGGTGGAGACGCTCAAGACCTTCTACCGCGATTTCGCGCCGGCCCTGGACAAGGCCAGGCTCGAGATGCGCAACGTCAAGGAGGAGAAGATCAAGGCCGGGATCACCTGCGACCGATGCGGCAAGGACATGCTGATCAAGTGGGGGAAGAACGGCGAGTTCCTGGCCTGCGAGGGCTACCCCGACTGCCGCAACACCCGCGAGTTCACCCGCGTGAACGGGTCCGTGACCCCCGTCGCGCATCACACGGAGGGGGAGGCCTGCGAGAAGTGCGGGGGCCCGATGGTGCGCAAGCGGGGCCGCTTCGGCGAGTTCCTCGCGTGCTCGGCTTACCCCGACTGCCGCAACACCCGCCCCATCGGGCCGAAGCCGCAGGCTCTGGCCGAGCAGGGCCCGACGGAGCCCTGCCCGAAATGCGGCGGCGCGATGCAGCTCAAGATGAGCCGTTTCGGGCTGCACTTCTTCGGATGCTCGAATTACCCGGCCTGCAAGAGCGTGAAGCCGCTCGGCACCGGTGTGCCCTGCCCCGAGAAGGGCTGCGGCGGTGAGATCGTGCAGCGTTCCTCGAAGAAGGGGCGGGTGTTCTACGGCTGCGGCCGGTACCCGGACTGCACCTTCGTGCTGTGGGAGAAGCCCGTGGCCGAGTCCTGCCCCCTGTGCGCCTCGCCGTTCGTCGTGGAGAAGTACACGAAGAAGGAGGGGCGTCACCTGCGTTGCGCGAACAAGGGGTGCGCCTTCGTCCGTCCGCTCGAGGAGGCGGCGAACGCCTGAGGTCCCGAGCCACGGAAGCGATGCCTCGAGGGGCGGGTCGCGGACCCGCCCCTCGCCTTTCCGGGATCCGAAATTGCTTTCGCGGGAACCGCCCGCTACCTTGCGACGCATGACCGAGAAGATCGTCCACGTGATCGGAGGCGGGCTCGCGGGGTCCGAGGCGGCCTTTCACGCCGCGCGGTACCCGGTGCGCGTGATCCTTCACGAGATGAAGCCCCGGGTCTTCTCGCCGGCGCACCAGCTCGCTGATCTGGCCGAGCTCGTCTGCTCCAACTCGCTGCGCTCCAACGCCCCGAACACCCCCGCCGGCGAGCTCAAGGAGGAGATGCGCCGCGCGGGGTCCATCATCATCGGCACCGCGGATCTCCACGCCGTCCCGGCGGGTCAGGCCCTCGCGGTCGACCGCGTCCTCTTCTCCCGGGCCGTCACCGAGCGGATCGCGTCGCATCCCCGGATCGAGGTGCGGCGCGAGGAAGTGGGGGACTTCCCGGCGGACGGGATCGTCGTGATCGCCACGGGCCCGCTCACGAGCGACGCGCTCTCGATGCGCATCGGACGCCTCCTCGGCAAACGTTCCCTCTACTTCTACGACGCGATCTCGCCGATCGTGTACGCGGACACGGTGGACTTCACGGGCCTGTTCCGGGCCTCGCGTTACGGGAAGGGGGACGACGACTACGTCAACATCCCGCTCGACCGTGCCGCCTACGAGGCCTTCGTCGCGGCGCTGGCCGCCGGCGAGACGGTGGCGCCCTACGAGTTCGAGAAGGCGATCTACTTCGAGGGATGCCTGCCCGTCGAGGTGCTGGCGGGCCGCGGCCCGGAGACGCTCGCGCACGGCCCGATGAAGCCCGTGGGGCTGGCCGATCCGCGCACGGGAGGGCGTCCGCACGCGGTGGTCCAGCTCCGGCAGGAGAACAAGGAAGGCACGCTGCTGTCGCTCGTGGGCTTCCAGACCAAGCTGCGCTACCCGGAACAGGAGCGGATCTTCCGCACGTTGCCCGGACTGGAGAATGCCCGGTTCGCGCGCCTGGGATCCGTGCACCGCAACACCTACATCGTCTCGCCGCTCTTTCTCGACGCGACGCTGCGGCTGCGAAAGGATCCGCGGCTCCTCTTCACGGGGCAGATGACGGGCGTGGAGGGGTACGTGGAATCGGCGGCGCTGGGGATCGTGGCCGGGCTCAACGCCGGGCGGCTCGCCTGCGGCCTCGAGCCTGCGGCGCCTCCTCCCACGACGGCCATCGGCGCGCTGCTCGCCTACGTGTCGGGCGCCGATGCGGGCCACTTCCAGCCGATGAACATCAACTACGGTCTCTTCGCGCCGCTCGGGGAGCCGGCCAAAGGTTCCCGCGCGGAGCGCAAGGCCCTCCAGCGGAGCCACCTGATCGAGCGCGCGGGGCGCGACTTCGCCGCCTGGATGGAAGCGCAGGGCTTTCCGCCGACCGGCTGACGGCCGGGCGGGCACGCTTCCTCCCCCCGCCGGGGAGGCATTTTCGTTTGGGGTTCCGCGTGCCTATGATAGGATGCTCAGGCTGCTTCCCCCCCGAGGAGGCAGGGGGGAAGCTTGGCGGCAGAGCCGTCCCTTCTCGATGATTTCAGGCGGTACCTCCGGGACGAGCGCAACGCCTCCCCGCACAGCGTGCGAGCCTACCTGTCCGACCTCGGCCAGTGGGCCGCCTTTCTGAGGGAGGCCGGGCGGCGAGGCCCCGGGTCGGCCCGCCCCGAGGACGTCCGGGCCTGGCTCGCGCGAGTTCACCGGGGCCGCGCCCGCGCGACGGTGGCCCGGAAGCTCTCCGCGGTGCGCGCGTTCTATGCGTGGCTCGGGCGCGGGGCGCGCCGTCGCGGAGAGGCCGTGACCAATCCGGCACTGCTGATCGCGACGCCCAAGGTCCCGCGGACCCTCCCGCGTTTTCTCACCGTGGACGAGGCCGCGCTGCTCTTCTCCGAGGGCCGGCCGGGTCAGCCGGGTCGAAGTGACGCGACGCCACCCGACAGCACCCGCGACCGTGCGCTCCGGGAGCTGCTCTACGGCGCGGGCCTGCGGATCGGCGAGGTGATCGGACTGGACGTGGACGACGTGGATCTGAAGCGCGACGTCGTGCGCGTGATGGGAAAGGGGCGTAAGGCGCGCGAGGTGCCGCTCGGGCGCGCTGCGCGCGAGGCGGTGATTGCCTGGCTCGACGAGCGGCCTGCGCGCGGGGCCGGCAAGTCTCGAGGCAAGTTGGAAAGCAGGTTGGAAAACAAGTTGGACAACAAGTTGGAAAATAAGGCGCTCTTTCCCGGACGGGGCTGCGAGCGGATGGACGCTTCCGGCGCGCGCCGGCGACTGCACGCGCGAGGCGTGGCCACCATCGGCCGCCGCGTGAACCCGCACGCGCTCCGGCACAGCTTCGCCACGCATCTTCTCGACGGCGGCGCGGATCTCCGCGCGATCCAGGAACTCATGGGGCACACGAACCTTTCCACGACGCAGCGGTACACGCACCTCTCCCTCGAGCGGCTGCGTGAGAGCTACGACGCCGCGCATCCGCGCAACCGGAAGTCCCGATGACGCGCGTGGAGTCCCGCCCGCCGGGAGGGACGCGATGAACCCGGCGGAGCCGATCCATCCGGAGTCGATCGCGGCCGGCCCGGCGCACGCGGCCGGGGGAAACCGTTACGCCGAGTGCCACGAGCGGCTCGGCGGGTTCGAAACCCACGAGGCCGCCCTGGACTGGATCGCGCCCGGGGCGCGGGTGCTCGACGTGGGCTGCTCCACCGGCTTCTTTGCCCGGCGCCTCGTCGCGGACAGGGGGTGCGCGGTGATCGGCATCGAGGGAGACCCGGTCGCCGCCCGCGAAGCGGCGGGCGTCTGCCAGAGGGTGTACATCGGAGACCTGGAAGATCGGAGTTTCCTGGCCGGCATCGAGGCTTCCTGCGACGTCGTCTTCTTCGGCGACGTGCTCGAGCACCTGTCGGATCCTCGCCCGGTGCTCCGGCGGACGAAGGCCTGGCTCGCCTCCGGCGGGTGGGCCCTCTGCTCGGTCCCGAACGTCGCCTACTGGAAGATCCGGTACGAGCTTCTCCGCGGACGGTTCGACTACACGGACGTGGGCATCCTCGACCGGACGCACCTGCGCTTCTATACGCGCGGGAGCTTCGAGGGGATCCTGGCGGAGACGGGCTACCGCGTGACGGAGATCCGGCCCGTCTGCAGCGACGCGAATCTCCTGGGCGGCGGCCCGGGTCGCCCGGGCGCCCGGCCCTCCCGCGCGGGCTCCGCCCTGGCCCGGGTCTGGCCCGGGCTCTTCGCGACGCAGTTCCTCTTCCGCGCGCTCCCGGAGCGGACCGCGGGCTGCCCGGAGGACGGCTCCCCGTGACCGAGTCTCCTCGCGCGACGCGCCCCGGAGCGCCGGCTCCCCTCCGATCGACCACCGTGGCGGCCGTGCGCCGCAACGGCCGCGTGGCGGTGGCGGGCGACGGGCAGGTGAGCCTGGGGAACACCGTGCTCAAGCATCACGCGAGCAAGGTGAGAAGGCTCTACCACGGCCGGGTGCTGACGGGGTTCGCGGGATCCACGGCCGACGCCATCACGCTGTACGAGAAGTTCGAGGCGAAGCTCGAGCAGTTCCACGGGAACCTGAAGCGCGCCGCCGTGGAGCTGGCCAAGGAGTGGCGCACCGACCGCGTGCTGCGGCGGCTCGACGCGCTCCTCATCGTGGCCGACGCCGAGGCCTCGCTGATCGTGTCGGGCAACGGCGACGTCGTGGAGCCCGACGACGGCCTCTGCGCCATCGGCTCGGGCGGCCCCTACGCCCTGGCCGCCGCCCGCGCCATGCTCCGGCACACGGACCTCCCGCCGAAAGAGATCGCGCTGGAGGCGCTGCGTATTGCCTCTGAGATCTGCGTCTTCACGAACGAGCAGATATCGGTCGAGGAGCTGTAGGCGAACGTGACCATGGACAACCTCACCCCCCGGGAAATCGTCGCCGAGCTGGACCGCTACATCGTGGGCCAGCAGGAGGCCAAGCGCGCCGTCGCGGTCGCCATGCGCAACCGCTGGCGCCGCATGCAGGTGGACCCGGCGCTGCGCGACGAGATCGCGCCGAAGAACATCATCATGATCGGCCCCACGGGCGTGGGGAAGACCGAGATCGCCCGGCGGCTCGCGAAGCTCGCGGACGCGCCGTTCCTCAAGGTGGAGGCGTCGAAGTTCACCGAGGTGGGCTACGTGGGGCGCGACGTCGACTCGATGATCCGCGACCTGGCCGAGATCGCGGTCAAGATGATCCGCGAGGAGGAGGCGGTGAAGAACCGGGCGAAGGCGGAGGTGCTCGCCGAGGAGCGGCTCCTCGACGTGCTCCTCCCGCAGTCGTCCCCGGAAGGGCCGGAGGTCCCGCGGCGCACCTTCGCGGCCGGGCCCGGCGGCGAGGTGGTTCCCGAGCCCGCGGAGAGCACCCGCGAGAAGCTGAGGCGGCTGCTGCGCGACGGGCGCCTGGAGGATCGTGTCGTGGAGGTGGAGACGACCGAGCGGTCCTTCCCCACGCTGGAGGTGATCGGTGCGGGGGGCGTGGAGGAGATGAACCTCAAGGACATGTTCTCACAGTTCCTCCCGCTGGGCGGCCGCAAGAAGCGCCGCTCGGTGAAGCTCGGGGAGGCCCGCGAGATCCTGATCCAGGAGGAATCTCAGAAGCTGCTCGACCCGGAGGCCATTCAGCGGGCCGCCGTTGCGCGCGCCGAGAACTCGGGGATCATTTTCATCGACGAGATCGACAAGATCGCGGGACGCGAGCACGGGACCGGACCGGAGGTGTCCCGGGAGGGCGTGCAGCGCGACATCCTGCCGATCGTGGAGGGATCCACGGTCCACACGAAGTACGGACCCGTGCGCACGGACCACATGCTCTTCATCGCCGCGGGGGCCTTCCACGTTGCCAAGCCCTCGGACCTGATCCCGGAGCTGCAGGGACGGTTCCCGGTGCGCGTGGAGCTCCATCCGCTCACCCGGGAGGATCTCCTGCGGATCCTCGTCGAGCCGCGCAACGCCCTCACGCGGCAGTACGCCGCGCTGCTGGCCACGGAGGGCATCGAGCTCCAGTGGGCCGACAGCGCCGTGCGGGCCGTGGCCGAGATGGCCGCGCTCGTGAACGAGCGCACGGAGAACATCGGCGCGCGGCGGCTCCACACGATCCTGGAGCGGCTGCTGGAGGAGCTCTCCTTCAATGCCCCCGAGCAGCAGGGGACGAAGGTGACGATCGACGAGGCCTACGTGCGCAAGGAGCTCGAGGGGATCGTCACCGATCTGGATCTGTCGCGGTACATTCTGTAGGCGCGGCCGGTGGGCGCCGCGCAGCGGGAATTTCAGGGCGTCTTCAGATCTTCCGACACGGTTGGCTATTGGGAAGGGGAGTGATCCCGGCGGCGGACCCCGGCAACCCACAGGGGCAATCAGGGAGAAGAGCATGGCCAAGGTTCTGATCTGCGACGACGAGGCGTTCTTCCGGAACGCGATGGGGGAGATCCTCCGTAAGGAGGGGTTCGACGTGGTCACGGCCGAGAGCGGCACGGACGCGATCGCGCGGATCTCCGAGGAGGAGGTCGGGGTGGTGATCCTCGACGTGGCGATGCCGGAGCAGGAGGGGCTGGAGACGCTGCGGCGGATCAAGGCCGACAACAGCGCGATCCAGGTGATCGTCATCACGGCCCACAGCGACGAGGAGGCGATCCTGGACGCGCTCCGGCTCGGTGCGCTCGACTACCTCGCCAAGCCGATCCACGCCCAGGAGCTCGCGCTCTCGGTGAAGAAGGCGCTCGGAACCCACGAGCTTCACGCGGAGCAGAAGCGCAAGCTCCGGCAGCTCCGGCGCCTCGTCGATTCCGCGCGCCGGCTGGCGGAAGTGTCGAAGGAGGATCTCACCTTCGAGAGCATCTCGGAGAACATCCCGCTGCTCCAGACCACGGTGGATCTCATTGCCGGAATCCTCGAGGCCGAGCGCATCTCGATCATGCTCCTCGATGACGCCCAGCAGGAGCTCCGGCTGACGGTGGGCAGCGGCCTCGATCCGGACAGCCTCCCCCCCGTGCTCGTGCGCGTGGGCGAGTCCGTCTCCGGGCAGGTGGCGCTGCGCGGAGCACCCATCCTGGTGACCGACATCGAGCGTGACCCCCGTTTCGAGGTCTCGGAATTCGCCAAACAGTACGTCACGCGCTCGTTCATCTGCGCGCCGCTCAAGGTGGGGCAGCGGGTGATCGGGGTGATCAACGCCACCAACAAGACGAGCCGGGAGGCCTTCAGCGAGAATGACCTCGCGCTGCTCGTGGCATTCTCCTACCAGATCAGCCTGATGCTCGAGAACGCGCTGGCGCGCTCGGAGCGGCGGCTCAAGGACGCAGTGCTCCTGACCATGCAGGGCCTGGCCTCCGCGCTCCAGAACGAGGTCGAGCCCCGCACGATGTTCAACGCCATGGGGAGCACGGTGCTGGAGGGGCTCTCGGCCGACCAGGTCGTGCTGTACCGCTTCGACGTGGACGAGGAGACGCTTCGCCGCGAGGGGAGCTGGGGCGAGGAGCCCGAGGGCGCGGATGCAGCGCCGGAGGAGATCCGGGGTCCCGACGGCCCGGTCTGGGCGGCCTACATGGAAACCGCGAGCGCCCACGGCCGGGAGGTGGGCGGCGCCGATGCCATCGTCGAGCCGGTCACCCTGCGCGGGCGTCCCGTCGGCGCCATCCGCTTCGTGCGGGGCGCCGGCCGCGAGCCCTTCCACCGGGCCGACGTCGCGCTGGCCCGCACGATCGCCCAGATGTGGAGCCTCGGCGTGCGCACCGCATGGCTGTACCAGGGTCTCACGAAGGCGGTGGACGACGTGGCGCGGGTGGAGCGCGAGATGATGGCCCTCCGGGGTGAACTGAGGCGGATCTGACATGAAGAACCTCATCGACAAGGCCGAGGTCCTGATCGAGGCGCTGCCTTACATCCAGCGCTTCGACGACAAGACCTTCGTGATCAAGTACGGTGGTGCGGCCATGACGGAGGACGATCTCAAGCGGTCCTTCTGCCAGGACG
The DNA here is from genome assembly GCA_041486365.1 of Thermodesulfobacteriota bacterium. Taxonomy (GTDB): domain Bacteria; phylum JAUYMQ01; class JAUYMQ01; order JAUYMQ01; family JAUYMQ01; genus JBGPLH01. Next base: position 14,410 of record JBGPLH010000018.1, read on the forward strand.
TGACGCTGCTCAAGTTCATCGGCCTGAACCCGGTCGTGGTGCACGGTGGCGGCCCGCAGATCGGCTCCGTGCTGAAGCGCATGGGGAAGGAATCGACCTTCATCCAGGGCATGCGCGTCACCGACGAGGAGACGATGGACGTGGTCGAGATGGTGCTCTCCGGCACGGTGAACGCGGAGATCGTCTCGCGGATCAACCACCTCGGCGGAAAGGCGGTGGGGCTCTCGGGGAAGGACGGCAACCTGCTGCGTGCCAGGAAGATGAAGCTGAAGAGCGTGCCCGCGCAGGGGGAACGGCCGAAGATGATCGATCTGGGGCGCGTGGGAGAGGTGGAGGCGGTGGATCCCACGGTCATCACCGCGCTCACGAGATCCGACTTCATCCCCGTGATCGCGCCGGTAGGGGTCGACGAGAAGGGGCACACCTACAACGTGAACGCCGATCTCGTGGCCGGCAAGGTGGCCGCCGCGCTGGGCGCCGAGAAGCTGATCCTGCTCACCGACGTGGAAGGCGTGCTCGACGCGGAAAAGAATCTGATGAGCGCGCTCGGCGTGGACGATGTGAAGCGCATGATCCAGGGCGGCGCCATCAAGGCAGGCATGATCCCCAAGGTCGAGTGCTGCATGACGGCCCTGCGCGAGGGCGTGAAATCCACGCACATCATCGACGGCCGCGTGCCCCACGCGGTGCTGCTCGAGATCTTCACGGACGTCGGCATCGGGACGCAGATCACGAGGACGGCCCACGCCGCGCGCGCGCGTGCCGCGCGGGAGAGCAGGTGAGGTCCCGGGAGATCCTCCAGGAGGCGCAGGCCGTCATGTTCCAGAACTACCGGAGCTTCCCGCTCGTGATCGCGCGGGGCGAGGGATGCCGCGTCTGGGACGCCGACGGGCGGAGCTACCTCGACCTGGTCGCGGGGATCGCGGTGGTGAACCTCGGCCACTGCCACCCGGCGGTCGTGCGCGCGGTGCAGGAAGCGGCCGGGCGCCTCTTCCACATCTCGAACCTCTACGTGAACGAGAACGCCGTGAATCTCGCGCGCTGGCTCGTCGATCACTCCTTCGCCGACCGGGCCTTCTTCTGCAACTCGGGGACCGAGGCGGTCGAGGCGGCGATCAAGCTCGTACGGCGGCACGCCTGGGTCACGGGGCGCAAGCACGCCCGGAAGATCGTGGTCGCCGAGAACGGATTCCACGGACGCACGATGGGCGCCCTCTCGGCAACGATCCAGGCGCAGTACCACGAGGGCTTCGAGCCCATGCTCCCGGGCTTCGCGGCGGTCCCCTTCAACGACGTGGACGCGCTCCGGCGCGCGACCGACGACGAGACCTGCGCCGTGCTGCTCGAGCCGGTGCAGGGGGAGGGCGGCGTGATCCCCGCGACGAAGGCGTATCTCCAGGCCGCGCGGGCGATATGCACCGAGCGCGGGATCCCGCTGGCGCTCGACGAGATCCAGACGGGGATGGGCCGGACGGGGACGCTCTTCGCCTACGAGCACTTCGGGATCAAGCCGGACGTGATGGTTCTCTCCAAGGCGCTGGGCAACGGCTTCCCGATCGGCGCGCTGCTGGCGCGGGACGCCATCGCGAAGTGCTTCACGCCGGGCACGCACGGCGCGACCTTCGGCGGCGGGCCCATGGCCTGCGCCGCGGCGCTGGCGACCTGCGAGACGCTGGAGAAGGACGTGCTCCCCGGCGTGCCCGCGAAGGCCGCGTACTTCCGGAAGCAGCTCGACGCGCTCGCGGCCGAGTTCCCCTTCATGAAGGAGGTGCGCGGCATCGGCCTTCACCTCGCGATCGAGACGGACGTGGACTGCAAGCCGATCGTCGAGGTGTGCATGGCGCAGGGGCTCCTCGCGAACGTGATCCAGGGCAAGGTCCTGCGCTTCGTCCCGCCGCTCGTGATCACAGAGGCGGAGATCGACGAGGGGATCGGGATCCTGCGAAAGGTGCTGCGGGAGCGGGCGAAGGACTAGAAGGATGGCTGCCAAGATGTTGGAGTTCACCCGGCTCACCAGTGAGTTTCTTGAAAAAATCCGGGATGCCGAGGTGGAAGTCTACAACGAGGCCAGCCTGCAATTTGAATTGGCCGGATTTCTAAGAGCAACCCTGCCTTCGCAATTCAAGGTTCAGTTCGAGCGGCCGGTCGATTTGTTCAAGATCCCACGCAAGGGCCTGTTGAAAAAGGAGATCGACCTTGTCCTGTTCCGCTCCGGAGGAGAAGGACACTACGCGATAGAACTCAAGTATCCGAGGAATGGGCAGTATCCGGAACAGATGTTCAAGTTTTGCGAAGACCTCGGGTTCATCGAGCAATTGACCGAGCGTGGCTTCGACGGTGGATGTCTTCTGGTGCTGGTAGAAGACAAACTGTTCTACAGCGGAAGAGAGACTGACGGGATTTATGGATACTTCCGATGCGGACAACCTCTGCAAGGTGTGATCAAGCAGCCGACCAAGGCGAAGGGCGGGGGGGGCAGGATCAAGCTGCGAGGGCGCTATACAGTCGAATGGAAACCTGTCCGCGGGAGCATGAAGTATTTGTGTCTCCAGGTGGGAGCGAAGACTCCGCGCGACCTGGAGAATCGCTCTGATGGGAGCGCGATGATCATGGAGCCAGTCGAACCACAATCGCCCTTCGGACGATCGGATATTATCCAGGTTGACCCGGAGATTCTTGGCGGTAGCCCGGTATTTCGCGGAACCAGGGTGCTCGTGAGCACCCTGCTCGACTATTTGGAGGAGGGCAGCGACATTGAAGAATTCCTGGACGATTTTCCCTCCGTGAGACGCGATCAGGCGGTCGCTGTACTAGAGCAGGCGAAGAAGGCCCTGGTTTCGGATGCGCGTCCTGCTTGATGAGTGTCTCCCGCGAACGCTGAAGCGTGACCTCTCCGAGCACGACGTGAGCACCGTTCAGGAAATGGGTTGGTCGGGGAAGACGAACGGGGAACTACTTAAGCTCGCAGCGCGGCGCTTTGATGTATTCGTAACCGCGGATCAAAGCCTCCGTCACCAGCAGAATTTGGATCCGGCGGGCATGGCGGTGATTGCCTTCGAGGCCGCGACGAATAGTTTGAAGTCCTTGCGGCCGCTTGTGCCGAAGGTCCTCGAAGTGCTGGGCGAGATTCAACCGGGTGCGGTCGTGCGCATCGGCGGGAGTGCGCCGTCTTCCTCTGGGAAAGGACCGTCTTGAAAGATCTCATCAGCCTCGCCGATCTCTCCGAGCAGGAGGTCCAGCGCGTCCTCGCGCGGGCCGGGGAGCTCAAGGCGATGCACAAGCGGGGCGTCCGGCACCGGCCGCTCGAGGGGAAGACCCTCGGCATGTTCTTCGAGAAGCCGTCGCTCCGCACGCGCGTCACCTTCGAGGTGGGCATGTCGCACCTTGGCGGCCACGCGATCATGCTCACGCCGGAGCACATCGCGATCGGCGTGCGCGAGACGGTGGCCGACGTGGCGCGCAACCTCGAGCGCTGGGTGGATCTCGTCGTCGCCCGGACCTTCTCGCACCAGCTCGTGGTCGACCTCGCGAAGTTCGCCTCGATCCCGGTGATCAACGGCCTGACGGATCTGCTGCACCCCTGTCAGATCCTCGCCGACATCTTCACGCTGGTCGAGCGCCACGGCGACGTGCGCGGCCTGAAGGTTGCCTACCTTGGCGACGGGAACAACGTGGCCAACTCCTGGATCAACGGCGCCGTGAAGACGGGGATCGAGCTGGTGCTCGCGACGCCGGAGGGCTACGAGCCCGACGCGGGCGTGCTCGCGGCCGCGCGCGCCTGGGGCGAGCCCAAGGGGCGGCGCGTGCGCGTGGTGCGCGATCCCCACGAAGCGGTGGCGAACGCCGACGTGATCTACACCGATGTCTGGACCAGCATGGGGCAGGAGGCGGAGCGGGAGAAGCGAATCGAGATCTTCCGTGCCTACCAGGTGAACCGCGATCTGCTCGCCAAGGCGAAGTCGAGCGCCCTCGTCATGCACTGCCTCCCGGCGCACCGCGGCGAGGAGATTACCGACGAAGTGCTCGACGGGCCGCATTCGGTCGTTTTCGACGAGGCCGAAAACCGGTTGCACGTGCAGAAGGCCGTGATGGAAATCCTCGCCGCGGGCAGCTGATGCCCTCGCTCGTTCTGCATGGCAGGAGACCAGAGGTCAGTGCATGGATCCCAATAAGCAGCTGCATCTAAGACGTCTCAGTGAATCACTCGCATTATTGGGCGAAATTTCCAAGCTGTATGCGCATCACCCAGAGTTCCGTTCCTGGCAGGACCGTGTCGAGCAGAGTCTCGGCGAACTTTTTGGTAATGAACACGCGTACGCCAAACGATTTTCAAGGCTCGGGTTCTGGGATCAGCGTATCGGGGTGGGCGACCCTGCCTGGTCCCGTAAC
>JBGPLH010000019.1:0-18773 GCA_041486365.1 Thermodesulfobacteriota bacterium
CTTTTTTTGTGTCACCTATGACGGCCTCACCTGGGCCGGATCGGGCTTGAGGTCACACGGTTTTCTTCTTCAGGCTGAGCCCCTTAGGGCCGCTCCCTCGCGCCGTGACCCTTCGGAGGGGACGGCCGCCTCCCCCGGCGCCACATCCATCGCACAAGTTCTGTGTAAATCTGCCGAACTATTGATTATTGCCGTTCGGTGCCGCAATCCGAAGGTCCCTCCCGGCGGAGCCTGATCCTTTCGCGATGCCCCGCTTTCGGGTGGAGACCTTCGTCTCGCCAACCTGCATTCATGAGTCCGGGATCGCGATGACGTCCATGAGTTTCCCTGCTGGTCTCCCAAGACGCCTCGCGATCCTCTCGGGCAGCCTCTCCGCGATCCTCGGCCTCTCCGTCATGTACGGATGGCAGTCTCATCACGTCGGTCTGGTGCAACTTCGTCCGGACTGGCCCGCCGTCATGCAATACAACACCGCTGCGCTCTTCGTGATGTCCGGCGCCGGCATGATCGTGCTGGCGCTCGGTCGAGCGCCCCTGGCAAGGATCTTCGCCCTGGCCCCCCTCGCGCTGGGCCTCGCCGTGCTCGCCGAATACGCCTTCGGCCGGGATCTCGGCGTCGATCAGTTCCTGATGCACCCATATCTAGACCTTGGATCGGCGTACCCGGGACGGCTGGCGCTCAACACCGCGGCCTGCTTCGCCCTCGTCGGCGCTGCTCTCCTGCTCAACGGCCGGCGAGGCCACGGAGATGCGCGCTTGACCGCGTCGGCGGCTCTCGGGGCAATCGTCGCAGCCGTGGGAACGAGCAGCATCGTCGGGTATCTGGCAGTCATTCAGACAGCCTACGACTGGGGCCGCGTCGTCCCCATGGCCCTGCACACGGCAGCCGGCCTCGTGATTCTAGGCGTCGGTATCATCTCCCTGGCCTGGACGAAGGACCGCGGTGACATGGTGCCGTCCTGGTTCCCCCTCCTTGTCGGCGTGGCAATCGCGACCCTGACCCTGCTCCAGTGGCAGGCGCTCGTCAGGCGGGAGCATGAACACGCGCAGCAGATCGTGGATCGGGAGGCAGCGGACCTCCAGGCGGATATCCGCAGGGAGATCGAGTTCCGGGTCTTCGCGATCATTCGAATGGGCAGGCGCTGGGAGGCGAGAAGTGCGCCTCAAAGGGAAGAATGGGAGGCCGACGCGGGGCTGTACGCCCGGCAGTTTGCCGATGTCACGAAGGAGATCGCCTGGGTCGATTCCTCCCTGGGCGTCCGCTGGCGGGTGTCAATGGAGAAACGGAGCGCGGCGGGTGGGGAGCGCAGCCTCCGGCTCGGTCCGAGCGAGCGCGCGGCCGTCGAGATGGCCCGGGACGCCCGGCAGGTGAGAATGGCCCGCGCGGGCGGGCCTGGTGCCCCGGAGCTGCTGATCGTCGTCCCGATGTCAGACCGGCAGGCCTTCGGGGGGTCTCTGCTCGCCCGTTACCGCGCGGACCGACTCATCGGGGACATCCTTCGGGAGAGCGCCGGTCGCGGATACGTGGCCGCCCTGTACGCCGGGAAGGAGTTCCTTTATGGCCGCCTCCCGGCGAACCGCGCCATCGAGAAGCGGTGGGCGCGAGAGCGGAAGATCGATTTCTTCGGAGCGACCTGGCGGATCCGGATCTGGCCATCCTCCGAGCGGTTGGTCGGCGACCGGTCCTATCTTCCCACCCTCACCCTGGTGGCGGGCCTTCTCATGGCCCTCACCGTGGCGATCGCCGTGTACCTGGCGCAGACGGCGCGGCGGCGGGCGAGGGAGGCGGAGGAAGCCCAGCGGGAGCGGGACCGCTTCTTCACGCTGTCCAACGACATGTTCTGCATTGCCGGTATGGACGGCTTCCTGAAACGCGTGAATCCGGCCTGGTCCAGGGTCCTGGGATACACCGAGGAGGAGCTGCTCTCGCGCCCCTACCTGGATTTCATCCATCCCGACGATCGGGAGCCGACGATCGCCGCGGCCGAGCGCGCCTCCTCAGGGCAGGACATCCTCTCCTTCGAGAACCGCTACTTTGGCAAGGACGGCACCGCGATATGGATGCACTGGAGCGCCAAGCCCTACCCCCCCGAGGAGATCATCTACGCCGTGGCGAGGGACATCACGGCCCGCAAGGCCTCGGAGCAGATGCTTCGGGAAAGCGAGGAGAGAACACGTCGGTTCAACGAAGAGCTCGAGCGGAATGTGGCCGAGCGGACCGCGGCGCTCGCAGGCGCCAACCAGGAGCTGACGCGCGAGATTGACACCCGCCGCCGGGCGGAGGCCGCGATCGCGGAGCACTCGCGGGCCCTCGCCCGCTCCAACGAGGAGCTGGAACGGTTCGCCTACGTCGCGTCGCATGACCTGCAGGAGCCGCTGCGCATGGTGGCAAGCTACACGCAGCTCCTGGCCAGGCGCTACCGGGGCAAGCTCGATTCCAACGCGGACGAGTTCATCGCCTTCGCCGTGGACGGCGTCACCCGAATGAAGCGGTTGATCAACGACCTCCTGACCTACTCGCGGGTGGGCACCCGGGGAAAGGAGTTCGCGACGGTGGACTGCGAGCGGGTGCTCGAGGAGGCGCTGGGCGACCTCCGCCTGGCCATCGAGGAGAGCGGCGCGGACGTGACGCACGATCCCCTTCCGGCGGTGACCGGCGATGAGGTGCAGTTCGCGCAACTCTTCCAGAACCTCATCGCCAACGCGATCAAGTTTCGGAGTGAGCGGACGCCTCACGTCCACGTGGGGGTGGCGCGGGGAGACGGCGAGCACGTGTTTTCGGTGAGCGACAACGGGATCGGCTTCGAGCCGCAATACCGGGACCGGGTTTTCGTGGTGTTCCAGCGGCTCGACACACGGTTCCCGGGCACGGGGATAGGCCTCGCGATCTGCAAGAAGATCGTGGAGCGGCATGGGGGCCGCATCTGGGTCGAGTCGGAGCCCGATAAGGGAACGACCGTCCACTTCACCATCCCCCGGCTGGAGGGCGACGCATGATGACGAACAGGGCCACGGCTAGGCCGGTGGAGATCCTCCTGGTGGAGGACTCGCCGGGGGACGTTCGCCTCACGGTGGAGGCGTTCACGGAGGGAAGGGTCCTCAACCATCTGAGCAGCGTTTCCGACGGGGTAGAGGCGATGGAGTTCCTGAAGCGGCGGGGGAAATACACCGGGGCCGCCCGGCCGGATCTCATCCTGCTGGATCTGAATCTCCCCCGGAAGGACGGGCGTGAAGTGCTGGCGGAGATCAAGAACGATCCGGATCTCCGGCGGATCCCGGTGGTCATCCTGACCACCTCGAAGGCCGAGCAGGACATCGTGGAGTCCTACAACCTGCACGCCAACTGCTTCATCACCAAGCCGGTGGATCTCGATCAATTCATCGGCGTGGTCAAATCGATCGAGGACTTCTGGTTCAGCATCGTGCGCCTTCCCTTGGGGGAACGGGACGCGATATGACGCCTGATCCGATCCGCGTCCTGCTGGTGGAGGACAACCCGGGAGACGCGCGCCTCATCCGCGAGGTCCTCTCCGAGGGCGTTGGGATCCGCTTCGACATCACCCAGGTCCCCACCCTCGAGGACGCGACCGGTCATCTTGCCGCGGACGGGCGTTTCGACCTGATCCTCCTGGATTTGTCCCTCCCGGACGCGCGGGGATGGGACACCATCCGTCGCGCCCGCGAGGCGGCGCCGGATATTCCCATCGTGGTCCTCAGCGGGCTGGACGACGAGGAGCTCGCGCTCCAGGCGGTGCAGGCGGGGATCCAGGATTACCTGGTGAAGGGGCAGATCGAGGGCAGCGTGTTGACGCGCATCCTGCGCCACGCCATCGAGCGGCACCGCCTCAGCAGGGAACTCTGGGAGCGCACGCGGCAACTGGAGGAGGGGGAGCGGAGATTTCGCGCGCTGGTCGAGAACAGCTCGGATGCACTGGCCCTCGTCGATGGGAAGGGAAAGATTCTTTACGCCCGATCGATCCTGCGCGTGCTGGGCTATGGCGATGAAGAGTATGTGGAAATGGACAACTTCGCTCTCGTGCATCCGGAAGACGTCGAAAGCGCACAGGCCCTGCTCGCAAAGTCTCTCGAGTCGCCCGGCACGCCCATCGGATTCGAGAACCGGGCCCGCCACAAGGACGGCTCGTGGCGGCACATCGAAGGGGTCGCGGTGAACCGATTGGACGATCCCGCGGTGGGGGCGATCATCGCGAATTTCCGGGACGTCACCGATCGCAAGCGCCTCGAGGACCAGTTCCGGCAGGCGCAGCGCCTCGAAGCCGTGGGGAGGCTGGCGGGAGGCATCTCGCACGATTTCAACAACCTCCTGTGCGTCATCATCTCCTACGGGGAGCTTCTCATGGAGGCGTTGCCACCCGAGAGTCCTCACCGGGAGGGGATCGGAGAGATCCTGAAGGCAGCGGACAGAGCCGCGGGCCTCACCCGGCAGCTCCTCGCTTTCGGCAGGAAGCAGGTGCTGGAGCCGCGGGTGGTGGACCTGAACGTCCGCATCGGGGACCTGCAGAAGATGCTTTCCCGGGTGCTCGGCGAGGACATCGAGGTGGTCACCACGCTGGCGCCCGACCTCGGTCGCATCCGGGTGGATCCGGGCCAGCTCGAGCAGGTGATCATGAACCTCACCGTCAACGCGCGGGACGCGATGGCCGAGGGGGGCACTCTCACGATCGAGACTCACAACGTCGTGCTGGAGGCGATCCACCCCCAGGAGGGCTTTCCGATTCGTCCAGGCCGGTACGTGATGCTCAGAATCCAGGACAGCGGGACGGGCATCGGCCCGGAGACGCGCTCTCACATCTTTGAGCCCTTCTTCACGACCAAGGAGGTCGGGAAGGGAACAGGGCTGGGCCTCGCGACCGTGTACGGGATCGTGAAACAGAACGGGGGGTACATCTGGCTCCAGAGCGAGCCAGGACAGGGCGCCGCTTTCGAAGTGTGCTTTCCGTGGCTGGACCTTTCTGTCGAGGGCGCCGAGTCCGCGCCCGGAACGGTCGTGACGCGGATCAGCACGGAAACGATCCTGCTGGTGGAGGACGAGGCGTCGGTGCGCGGTCTCGTGCGCAAGACGCTCGAGGCAAGCGGATACGTGGTACTGGAAGCCCGTGACCCGCAGGACGGGCTGCTCAAGGCCCAGGCGCATCAGGGACCCATCGATCTCATGATCACGGACGTGATCATGCCCGTGATGAGCGGGCGCACCCTGGCCGATCGGCTGGCGCACCTGCGTCCCACGATGAAGGTCCTCTACATCTCCGGTTACAGCGACGATGTCATCGCCCAGCACGGTGTCCTGGAGACCGGCATCCACTTCCTCCAGAAGCCCTTCAGCCCGGAGTTGCTGCGGCGAAAGGTCCGGGAAGTCCTGGATGGTCCCGGCGACGGAAAGGCGTGAGGGTCGGCCTCATCTCGACCCTGGAGTGAGCATGGCGGACCCGCAGGAAAAGGCGGAGAGCAAGGGACGCGTTCTCCTGGTGGACGACGACGCGCAGGTTCTTCGCGCCTACGCGCGGGTCCTCGATGTCGCGGGGTACACCGTCCGCACCGCCTCCGGCGGGCGGGCGGCCGCTGATGTCCTCGAGACCGAATCCTTCGATGTGATCGTGAGTGACATCCGGATGCCGGACATGGACGGGATGGAGCTGCTTCGCCGGATCCGGGAGCACGACCTGGACGTCCCGGTGGTCATCATGACGGGAGCCCCCGCCGTCGAGACGGCGGCCGAGGCGATCCAGTATGGCGCCTTCCGCTATCTCCTCAAGCCCGTACCGCCCAAGCAGCTCGACCAGATCCTGGAGTCCGCCGTCAGGATGCACCGGATGGCGAGGCTGAGACGTGAAGTGCTGGTCGAGATGGGCGGGCTCGTCAATGTGCCCGGCGATCTGGCGGGGCTCGAGTCCGTCTTCGAGCGGGCGATCGACGGCATGTGGATGGCCTATCAGCCCATCGTCTCCTGGTCGAAACGGTCGATCTACGCATACGAGGCGCTCGTTCGAACGACCGAGCCCGCGGTGCCGCACCCGGGCGCCCTCCTGCACGCGGCGGAGCGCCTGGGCCGGCTCCCGAGCGTGGGCAGGGCCGTGCGGGCCCAGGTCGCCGCGGCGCTGGAGCGCTCGCCGGCCTTGGGCCAGCTGTTCACCAACCTGCACCCGAGCGATCTGCTGGACGATGCGCTTTATGCGCGGGACGCGCCGCTGTCATCCTTCGCGACACGCGTCGTGCTGGAGATCACGGAGCGGGCGACGCTCGAAGAGATGACCGACGTCCGGGCGCGGGTAGCCACGCTGCGGGAAATGGGCTTTCGCATCGCAGTGGACGATCTGGGCGCCGGTTACGCGGGGCTCGCCAGCTTCGCCCAGCTCGAACCCGAGGTCGTGAAGTTCGACATGTGCCTCGTCCGCAACATCCAGCAGGAGCCCACCAAGAGAAAGCTGCTCGGGTCGATGACCGCACTCTGCCGCGAAATGGGGATCGCGGTCATCGCGGAGGGGATCGAGACGCCGCAGGAGCGGGACGCGCTGGCGGAGATCGGATGCGATCTGCTTCAGGGGTATCTCTTCGCGCGCCCGGGGCCGGAATTCCCGGAGGTTTCCTGGTGAAGGGACCCGCCCGGGGATCTCATGGCGCCCCTTCGGTGGACCCCGTGGGCTTCCTCCCGCGCCGCCCCGAAAGGGGCTGAAATCGTTGACAGTTCAGCAACCCTTTGCTACCCCATACGAGCGACGGACAGGGCCTGTCAGATTTGCCAGGCTCGGGACGGGGAATGAGCGTGCGGGAGGAAAGGGACGTGCAGCCCTCAGCCGGGAAGAACGAGCGCCGGCTCCTTCGAATGAGCGAGCTGACGGCCCTCACGGATGTTCGTCCCGCCTCCATCAAGTTCTACATCAAGGAGGGCCTGCTTCCGGCCCCGGTGAAGACAAGCCGGAACATGGCCTACTACGACGAGAGCTTCGTCGAGAAGATCCGCCTCATCAAGCAGCTCCAGACCCGGCACTATCTCCCCCTGCGTGTCATCAAGGATATCCTCTCCCGCACGGGCGGCAGCGCCACCCTCGAGGAGACGCGGGCGCTCCTGGACCTGAAGGGATCGCTCCCCGAGCAGCTCTCCGCCGAGAGCCGCGAGCCCCTCACCGAGGAGGACGTGATCCGGCGCCTCAACACCTACGAGGAGGAGCTCGAGGATCTCCGCCGGATGGGCCTGGTGAATCCGCGGGATGCGAACGGGACCCGGATGTACGACGGCGAGGACCAGGTGTTCCTCGAGCTGCTCGAGAACAACCGGCGCCTCGGCTTCAAGGGCGAGTTCGGGTTCCAGGTGAAGGACCTCGAGCTCTACCTCGCGATCCTGGAGATCCTCGCGGCGGAGGAGGTGAAGCTCCTCGTGGCGCGCACCGCCACGAAGCTGTCGAGTGAGGAGATCACCCGGCTGGCCGAGCGCGGCATCCGCGATTTCGGGCCGCTCCTGATGTTCCTGCGCCGGAAGATGGTCCTGAAGGTGCTCCGCTCCCTGCCCGCCGACGGGGAGGATCCCACGGCGGGAAACGGGCGCGGGAACGGGGAAGGCGGCGGAGGGACGCCCGCCCGCGGTAACCGCGCCTCCTGAAATCCCGGTAGATGATTTTTTTGCCCCAAGGTTCCCTCCGGCTCTGACGGGCAGCCGGTGGTGGGAAGCGCGTGCTCGGGGCCGTCGACGGAGGATTGATCGTGGGTTCCCCGAAGACCTCCCCGGTGCCGGGCCGCTCCGGCGCGCACGCCGGCGAGAACGTTTACGAGGCGGGGATCGGCGCCTGGGAGCGGGGTGACTGGCTCGGCGCGCGGCGCGCGCTTCGTGCCGCGATCGAGTCCCAACCCCGGAAGGAGGAGCGCCTGGAGGCCGGGCGAATCCTCCACGCGCTCGATCCCGATCGCTTCGCCCTCGGCCTCGCTCTCCTCTTCCTGCTCGTCCTGGCGACCCTCTTCGCCTGGCTCATCGCCTGAAGCAGGCCCGGCCCCGGCCGCGCCGTCCCCGAGGAGAGGCCCTGATGACCCCTTCCGTAGCCGAATCCAATCCGGCTCGCCGCTCGCCGCTCCTTGCCCTGATGCTGGCCGCCGCGCTCGTGGCCGGGATGCTCGGGCTCGGCAGGCTCGCCCTGCGGGAGCGGGCGGTAGCGCCGCTCCCCGGCCACCGCGCGCCCGACTTCAAGGCGACACGGATCGGCGGAGAAACGGTGCGCCTGTCCGATCTGCGCGGGCGGGTGGTCGTCCTCAACATCTGGGCCACCTGGTGCAAGCCCTGCGAGGAAGAGGCGCCGAGCCTGGAGCGGCTGTACCGCAAGATCAAGCAAGGTCCCCTCGGGCGCGACTTCGAGGTCATCGCCGTGAGCATCGACGCCCGCAGCCGCGATGCGGTCCTGCCGTTCCAGCGGAAGTTCGGCCTCACGTTCCCGATCCTCTTCGATCCGGACGGGCGCGTTTCGCGCATCTACCAGACCACCGGCGTGCCTGAGACCTTCGTGATCGATCGTCAGGGGGCGATCCGCGAGAAGGTCATCGGACCGCGCGAGTGGGACCGCCCCGAGATGGTGGAATGGTTCTCCGGCGTGATTCGCGAGGGCGCCTCCAAACCCCGGGACGGCGGGCGCGCCGGATGAAGCCCGAGAGGATGGCCACGACGGCCGCGCTTGTCCTTCTCGTGCTCGGCCTCCTTGTCTGGCGACTGGGCAAGGTGGCGCCTCCCGAGGCGCCGCCTATGGGGGATTCCGCCTTTCCGGCGGTCACGCCGGAGACCGTGGCGCCCCGCGAGAACTACCGGGCCCCCGACTTCGAGGCCACGGATGTAGAGGGGCGGCCCGTGAGTCTCTCCGCGCTGCGGGGCCGTGCGGTGTTCGTGAACTTCTGGGCCACCTGGTGCGTTCCCTGCCGTCGGGAGCTGCCCGCCATCGGACGCCTCGCCGCGCGCGCGCCGAAGGGCGTCGCCGTCCTCACGATCGCCACCGACTCGAAGGAGCCCGACGTGCGGGAGATGATGCGCGCCCACGGGATCCGGTTCCCGGTGGTGATGGACGAAAAGGGCACGCTCGGGGCCAAGTACGAGGTCGCCGGGATCCCGACGACGCTGCTCCTGGATCCGCGCGGCATCGTGGTCAAGCGTGTGGTGGGCCCCCGCGCCTGGGACCATCCGGAGTTCGTGGCCTGGATGGGGCGGCTCGCGGCCGGGCCCCCGGAAGCGAAATAAGCCGGGCCGCAGGGCCGGAATTGGCTTGGACAAGGGCGGTCGTGGTGGTAGGATGCGGCCCGGGTTTCCCACGTCTAGTTCGACACATCTCGCTCCACCCCCCCGAGCGAACGGGTCCTCGTCCATCATGCCGAGAGCGTCGAGCCGTCGCTCCCCGCGTCCCCTCGCGCGCACCGCGGGTCCGCCGCGCCGCGGGTGGCCCTGGCTGCTGGTGGCCATCGTGATCGTCACTGCCGTCACCGCGTCGAGCGGCGATCACGGACTGGTGCGGCTGTACCGGCTGCGGGCGGAGTACGTCCGCATCGTCCTTCGGAACACGGAAGTCGACTCGGACAACGAGCGCCTTCGGACGGAGGTCCGGCTCCTGCGGGAGGACCGGCGCGCGATCGAGCGGATCGCGCGTGAGGAACTCGGGATGGCCCGGCCCGGGGAGCGGATCTACCAGTTCGGCCCCTGACCCGCCCCAAGCTTCTCCACGACGGCCTTCGCTCTCCGGCGGTCCCGGACGCCGCATTCGCAGCGCCCCCCGAAAGGGGGCGCGTCTATTGACGCTAGGGGGTCCCCTCCGTAGAATAGGGCGCTTCGGGAGGAGGGCGTTTGAAGGCGAAAATAAAGGAGATTCTCGCGGGGGGGGTGCGCGCGTGCGTGAGCGCGGGGCTCCTCCCCGAGACGGATCTCCCGGACTGGAACCTCGACCCTCCCAAGTCCCGCCAGCATGGCGATTACGCCACCAACCTCGCGTTCCTGCTCGCCCCGACCGCGAAGAAGAGCCCGAGGCAGATCGCGGAGCTCCTGGTCGCGCACCTTCGCCCCGACCCCGGGGCGATCGCAAAGATCGAGATCGCGGGGCCGGGCTTCATCAACATCTTCGTGACCGACGTCCTGCGGCACAAGGCGCTGGACGAGATCCTCAATCAGGGGACGGCCTACGGCCGCTCGGAGTCCGGGCAGGGGCGGCGGGTGCAGGTCGAGTTCGTGAGCGCGAACCCCACCGGTCCCCTCACGATCGGCCACGGGCGGCAGGCCGTGCTCGGCGACGCCATCGCGCGGCTCCTGGAGCGCACGGGCCACAAGGTGACGCGCGAGTACTACTTCAATGACGCCGGCCGGCAGATGAATCTCCTCGCCGAGTCGACGCGCGCCCGCTACCTCGAGCTTCTCGGGCGCGAGGCGGCCTTCCCCGAGGACGGCTACCACGGCGAGTACATCCGGCAGATCGCCGCGCGAATCGTCGATCGCGAGGGGGAGGGCTGGGCGGAGGCCCATTCCGATCGCTTCAAGGAGTTCGCCGAGGAGGCGCTCTTCACGGAGATCCGCGGGACGCTCGATCGGATCGGGATCGTCTTCGACGTCTACTTCAACGAGACGAGCCTGTACGAGGACGGCTCCCTGGACGCGGTCCTCGCCGCGCTGCGAGAGAAGGGGCTCTGCTACGAGAAGGAGGGCGCCGTCTGGTTCCGCGGCACCAGGTTCGGGCTCGACAAGGATCGAGTCCTCGTGAAGTCGACGGGCGAGCCGACCTACCGGTTGCCAGACATCGCCTACCACGTGAACAAGCTCCGCCGGGGCTTCGACGGGATCGTGGACATCTTCGGCGCCGACCACGAGTCGACCTGCCGCGACGTTCTCGCGGCGCTCGGAGCGCTGGGGTACGACGTGTCCCGGATCCGTATCCTGATCCACCAGTTCGTGACGCTCCTGCGAGACGGCCGGCCGGTGCGTATGGGCAAGCGGAGCGCGAATTTCGTGACGCTGGAGGAGCTGCTGGACGAGGCCGGCGCGGACGCCGTGCGCTTTTTCTTCCTGCAGCGCCGGCACGACGCGCACCTGGATTTTGATCTCGATCTGGCCCGGCGGCAGACCGACGAGAACCCGGTCTACTACGTGCAGTACGCCCACGCGCGAATCGCGAGTGTGCTGCGAGAGGCCGTTGCGAAGGGCGCCCGGGTCCCGGCGCGCCTTGCGGACGCGGGCGCGGAGCGACTCACGCAAGAGCCCGAGCGGGACCTGATCCATCGCATGGCGGAGTTCCCCGATCTGGTCGAGCGCGCGGCCTCGTCGCTCGAGCCTCATCGCATCACGTTCTACCTGCTCGATCTCGTGGGGGCCTTTCACGCGTACTACAACCAGCACCGGATCCTGTCGGAGGAGGCGTCGGTCACGTCCGCGCGGCTGGCGCTCATCGCGGCGCTCAGGCACGTGATCGCCGCCGGGCTCGCCATCATGGGCGTGAGCGCGCCGGATCGCATGGAGCGCCCGGAGGTCCGTCGCGAAGCGACGGCCGACGCGATCTGACTTGAAAGGTCCGTCGCGAAGCGACGGCCGACGCGATCTGACTTGAAAGGTCCGTCGCGAAGCGACGGCCGACATCACGTGACTTGACTTGAAACGCGGCAACGGGGGGGTAGGGGCATGGTCGACCGGAGAAGCGGCGGCGGATCCGAGGACTGGAGCGAGGAGGAGTGGCCGGCAGGCGACTGGGAGCGCGAGGAGCCGCGCGCCCGACCCGCGGCCCCGCGGCCGCCCGAGCGCGCGCGTCCGCGCCCGTCGCGCGCCGTCGGGGAGGAGATCGACACCGATCTCTCCCGCGTGATGGACGACCCGATGTTCAACGCGCTGCCGGGCGGCGTGCCGCTGTCGGGGCGAGCACGGCCGGGTCTGCGGGGGCCGGAGCGCCTGTCCGCGCGACGTGAGCGCGGGGGGATGTCCGCCGGCCAGACGGTGCTCCTGCTCTTCGCGATCGCCCTGGTCGCGGGCGTGAGCTTCGCCGCGGGCCTCGTCGTCGGTGCGAGCGGGGACAGGACCCTGCTGTCCTGGATCCCCGGGTTCGGCGCGGCGGGCACGGAGACGGTCACCGCCGCGAAGCCGCTCGACGCGGGCATGGCGGCCGAGGCGCCGGCCGAGGGTGTGATCACGTTCAGCGAGCACGGGCGCGTGCCGCCGAGGGTGGAGGAGGGCGCCGAGCCGCTGCCGGAGGAGAAGACGCCACCGAAGGCGGCCGCGAAGCCCGAGGGGAGGGGCGACACCGAGGCCCCCCCGGAGAAGCCGGAGCAGACCGAGGCCTCCGCGGAGTCGTCTCCGAAGCCCCAAGCGGCTCCCTCGGCAGCGCCGGTGCCCGAGGCCGGGAGGAATGCGGCCGAAGGCGCGCCCTCCGACCAGATGACCTTCTACGATACGGCCACCGGAAAGCGTGAAGCTCCGGGGCTGGCTGCCGAAAGGACGGGAACGGGCGACAGCGATGCGCGGGCCGACTCCGAGAGCGCCGGTGCCGCAGGGACGAATGCCGCGCCCGCCGGAGAGGCCGCCGCCGAGGCGCCCCTGGGCGCCGACGTGCTGGCCCGGCGCCGCGCGGAGCAGACGGCGCCGCCGCCTCCAGAGCCCGTCGCGAGGCCGGTGGAGGCCCCGGCCGGGGCAGGCGACATGAATGCCGCGCCCGTCGAAGGCACCCCGAGCGGCGCGGAGATCCTTGCGCGCCGCCGCGCGGAAACCGCGGAGGGGACGACGGGCGTGCCCGCCCCGCAGGACGCCGCCCCCGCGGAGGAGCCCCGGGCGACCGCGGGGACCTTCACGGTCCAGGTGGCGACGCTTGCCTCGGGCGAGGAGGCGCGCGGGCTGGTCGAGCGCCTCGCGGCGAAGGGGTTCCGCGCGCGGATCGACACCCTCACCGGCACGGGCGGAGTGATGCTCTATCGCGTGCGCGTGGGTCGCTACGGCGACGAGCGCGCCGCCCAGCAGGATCTCGATCGGATCAAGCAGGAGCCTGGGACGACCCCGTTCATCAAGGCGGAGTAAGGCCGGCGGAGTGAGGCCGTCGGATCCGGGGTGGGGCGCGCCGCGCATCGCCCCGGTCGATCGGGTTGCCCCCCCAGCGGAGGAATCGTGAAGGGACTGATCCTGAGCGGCGGGAAGGGGACACGCCTCCGGCCTATCACCCACACGTCGGCGAAGCAGCTCGTCCCCGTGGCGAACAAGCCGATCCTCTTCTACGGGATCGAGGCGATCCGGAACGCCGGGATCCGCGAGATAGGGATCGTCGTGGGCGACACAGCCGACGAGATCCAGGCCGCCGCGGGCGACGGCTCACGCTTCGGCGCGCGGATCACCTATATCCGGCAGTCCGCGCCGCTCGGGCTCGCGCACGCCGTGCTCGAATCGGAACCTTTCCTGCGCGGCACGCCCTTCGTGATGTACCTCGGCGACAACCTGATCCAGGGGGGAATCACCGACCTCGTGCGGGAGTTCGAGGTCAACCATCCGGACTCGATGATCCTCCTCACGCCGGTCGACGATCCCACGCAGTTCGGCGTGGCGGAGCTCCGCGGGGAGCGCGTCGTGCGGCTCGAGGAGAAGCCGCCGAAGCCCACCTCGAATCTCGCGCTCGTCGGCGTGTACATGTTCAACGACAGCATCTTCGAAGCGGCCCGCGCGATCCGTCCCTCCCCGCGCGGCGAGCTCGAGATCACGGACGCGATCCAGTGGCTGATCGACCACGGACGGCGGGTGGACAGCCATCTGGTGAAGGGCTGGTGGAAGGACACGGGGAAGCTCGAGGACATGCTGGAGGCGAACCGGCTGATCCTCGACGTGGTGACGCAGCGGATCGACGGGAAGGTGGACGAGGCGTCGCGGGTCGACTTCAAGGTCGTGATCGAGGAGGGCGCGGAGGTGATCGACAGCACGATACGCGGACCGGCCATCATCGGTCGCGGCGCTCGGATCGTGCAGTCCTACGTCGGTCCCTTCACGTCGATCGGCGAGAACTGCGTGATCGAGAAGAGCGAGATCGAGCACAGCATCGTGCTGGAGAACTCCACGATCACGGACATCGGCCACCGGATCGAGGACAGCCTGATCGGCCGGAACGTGGAGCTGGCGCGCTCGCCGCTCCGGCCCGTGGCCTACCGGTTCATGCTCGGCGACAGCTCGAAGGTCGGGATTCTCTAGCGCGGAGGCCATCGTGATCGAAGGGGTCAAGGCGAAGAAGCTCATCGACGGCGTCAAGGTGAAGAAGCTGCGGGTGCTACCCGACGAGCGCGGGCGCCTCACCGAGATGCTGCGCAATGACGAGGACCTGTACATCAAGTTCGGCCAGCTCTACATGACCACGGGTTACCCGGGGGTGGTGAAGGGTTGGCACTACCACAAGAAGCAGATCGACAACTTCATCGCCGTGAAAGGGATGATGAAAGTGGTGCTGTACGACGGCCGCGAGAGCTCGCCCACCCGCGGCGAGGTGAACGAGTTCTTCATGGGCGAGCACAACATGATCGTCGTCCAGATCCCGACCTACGTGCTGCACGGCTTCAAGACGGTTTCGGAGACCGAGGCGATCCTCATCAACTGCCCCACCGAGGTGTACAACTACGCCGAGCCGGACGAGTTCCGAGTGCACCCGCACGACAACGACGTTCCCTACGACTGGGAACGCCAGGACGGCTAGCCGCCCGAAGGGCGGCAAGAATGTTGTATCGGCGCGAAGCGCCTTCCACCTGGGAGGGCGAGGCTCCCGCCGAGCCTCCGGGGACATCCCCCTTGAAGATCCTGGTCACCGGCGGCGCCGGGTTCATCGGCTCGAACTTCATCCGGCACCTGCTTGCCTCCCGCCCCTATGCGCGCGTGACCAATTTCGACGCGCTCACCTACGCCGGGAACCTGGAGAACCTCGCCGACGTGGAGAAGGATGAGCGCTACCGGTTCGTGAAGGGCGACATCACGGATCCGGAGGCGGTGGGCGGCGCGCTCGCGGAGGGCTACGACGTCCTGGTGAACTTCGCGGCGGAGAGCCACGTGGACCGCAGCATCGATTCGGCGGTGCCCTTCGTGCGCACGAATGTCCTGGGGACGCAGGTGCTGCTGGACGAGGCGCGTCGCCACAGGGCGGGCCGCATCGTCCACGTCTCGACCGACGAGGTGTACGGCACCGTGGGGCCGGGAGAGGGGTTCCGTGAGGACACGCCGATTCACCCGAATTCCCCTTACGCGGCGAGCAAGGCGGCGGCCGATCTCCTCGTGCTCGCGGCCGTGCACACGCACCGGATCGACGCCTTCGTCACCCGGTGCTCCAACAATTACGGCCCCTACCAGTTCCCGGAGAAGCTGATTCCCCTGTTCATCACCAACGCGCTGCAGGGGGAGTCGCTCCCGCTGTACGGAGACGGGCTGCAGGTGCGCGACTGGCTCCACGTGGACGATCACAGCCGCGCCATCGATCTGCTGATCGATCGCGCCTCGCCGGGCGAGGTGTACAACATCGGCACCTGGCGCTCCGGCGGGGAAGACCACACGAACCTCGGGCTCGCGCGGTTGCTCCTGCGTCTGCTCGATCGGCCCGAGAGCTTGCTTCGCCACGTGAAGGACCGGCCCGGACACGACCGGCGCTATGCGATGGACTACGGGAGGATCGAGCGATTGTTCGGCTGGCGGCCCCAGGTGGACCTGGAAGAGGGGCTCGGACGCACGGCGCGCTGGTACGCCGAGCACCGGTCCTGGTGGGAGAAGGTGAAGAGCGGCGAGTACCGCGACTACTACCGCCGGCATTACGGGAATCTGCTGTGAGGCTACTCGTCACCGGCGCGGAGGGCATGCTGGGCTGGGAGATCCAGCGCGTCGCGCGGCGCATGGCCGCCGGCGTCGACTGGCGCGTCGCCGCCCATACCCGGGACAGCCTCGACGTCACGGACCCGGACGCCGTTCGCCAGGCCATCGGGATCATCTCCCCCGGAGTGCTGATCAACTGCGCGGCCTATACGGACGTGGACGGCTGCGAGTCCAACGAGATCGAGGCGCTCCGCGTGAACGGGGAGGCCCCGGGCCGGCTCGCGCGGATCTGCGAGGAGGCGGGGGTCGTCCTCGTCCACTTCTCCACCGACTACGTCTTCGACGGGACCGCGACGCGCCCCTACACGGAGGACGATCCGGGCCGCCCGATCTCCGCCTACGGGCGCTCGAAGCTCGCGGGGGAGGAGGCGGTCCGGGCCACGGGCGCGGCGCACCTGATCCTGCGGACCCAGTGGCTCTACGGGAGCCACGGAAAAAACTTCGTCGACACGATCCTGCTGCGCGCGGCGGCCGGAGAGAAGCTCCGGGTCGTGAACGATCAGCACGGCGCGCCCACCTATGCCCGGGAGATGGCGGCCGTGACGCTCTCGGCCATCTCAATGAATCTTCGCGGCACCTACCACGCGGCGAACACGGGCGCGTGCACCTGGTATGACGTGGCGCGGGCCGCGCTGTCGCTGGCGGGCATGGACCCGGAGACGGTCACGCCGGTCTCGACCGACGAGTTCCCGCGCCCGGCGCGGCGCCCGGCCTGGGGCGTGCTCGACGTGACCCGCCTCGAGCGGGCGGGCCTGCGGCTATCGCCCTGGCGGGACGCGCTGGAGACGTACATCCGGAAGGACCGGGGGACGGCGGGGAGCTGACGGCCCGTCTGAAGCGCCGTCCCGAGCGACGCGGGGGCCGCCGGTATCCGACCTGCTGCCCCGCGCGACGCTCACGCACCGGGCCGCTGGAATGAGGAGCACGACATGAATCTGGCGGTGATCGGCACCGGTTACGTGGGGCTCGTGGCGGGGACCTGCTTCGCCGAGAGCGGCAACGACGTGACCTGCGTCGACGTGGACGAGAAGAAGATCGGGCTGCTCAAGGTCGGCGTGCCGACGATCTACGAGCCCGGGCTGCGCGAGATCCTCGAGCGCAACCTGGAGGAAGGGCGGATCAAGTTCACGACGGATCTCGGCGCCGCTGTGCGCGAGTCGCTCGTGGTCTTCATCGCCGTGGGCACCCCCGAGGGCGAGGACGGCTCCGCGGACCTGACCCACGTGCTCGCCGTTGCCCGCGCCATCGCCGGGCACATGGGCGACTACAAGGTGATCGTGACGAAGAGCACCGTTCCCGTCGGCACGGGGGAGCGGATCCGCCGGGAGATCGCCGGGCTGACGAAGGTCCCCTTCGACGTGGTCTCCAATCCCGAGTTCCTGAAGGAGGGGGCGGCCGTCGACGACTTCCTGAAGCCCGACCGCGTCGTGATCGGCGCCGACACGGACCGCGCCCGCGAGATCATGCTCGAGCTGTACTCCCCCTTCGTGCGCACGGGGAACCCGATCCTCACCATGGGGATCCGGAGCGCCGAGATGACGAAATACGCGGCCAACGCGCTCCTGGCCACGAAGATCTCCTTCATGAACGAGGTGGCGAACCTCTGCGAGCGGCTCGGCGCCGACGTGAACGACGTGCGCGTGGGCGTGGGCACCGACGGCCGGATCGGCCCCCAGTTCCTCTTCCCCGGCGTGGGCTACGGCGGTTCCTGTTTCCCGAAGGACCTGCGCGCGATCGTGAGGATGGGCCGGTCGGCGGGCACCCCCATGCGGGTCGTGGAGGCGGTGGAGGAGGTGAACCAGGACCAGAAGGAGGTCCTCTTCCGGAAGATCGAGGCGTACTTCGGCGGGAACCTGACCGGCCGGCGGATCGCCGTCTGGGGCCTGGCCTTCAAGCCCCGCACCGACGACATGCGGGAGGCCTCCTCGCTCGTCGTGATCGAGAAGCTCCTCGCGGCCGGCGCGCGGGTGCGGGCCTACGATCCGGAGGCGATGGACCGGGCGCGGCAGCTGCTCGACGAGCGGGTGGAGCTGGTGACGAACCCTTACCTCGCGCTGGAAGGGGCCGAGGCGCTGGCCATCGTCACGGAGTGGAACGAGTTCCGCGCCCCGAACTTCGAGCGCATGAAGAAGATGATGGCCGGTGCCGTGATCTTCGACGGGCGCAACATCTACTCGCCCGCCGAGATTGCCCGGCACGGGTTCAGCTACTTCTCGATCGGCCGGCCACCGGTCGGAGGCCCGAAGGGAGCGTGAGATGCCGCGGGTGCTGATCACGGGCGGGGCCGGGTTCATCGGATCGCACCTGTGCCGGCTCTTCCTGGAGAAGGGGTGGGAGGTGGTCGCGATGGACAACCTCCTCACGGGCAACCGCGATAACCTCGCGCCGCTCTTCGTGCAGGAAAGCTTCACGTTCGTGAAGCACGACGTGACGAACTACATCCACCTGGAGGGCGATCTGGACGGGATCCTCCACTTCGCCTCGCCCGCGAGCCCCATCGACTACCTGGAGCTGCCGATCCAGACGCTCAAGGTGGGCTCCCTCGGGACGCACAACGCGCTGGGCCTGGCCCTGGCCAAGAAGGCGCGCTTCCTGCTGGCCTCCACCTCGGAGGTGTACGGGGATCCGCTGGTCCACCCGCAGCGGGAGGACTACTGGGGCAACGTGAATCCCATCGGCCCCCGCGGCGTGTACGACGAGGCGAAACGCTTCGCCGAGGCGATGACGATGGCCTACCACCGCACCCACGGCGTCGACACGCGCGTGGTGCGGATCTTCAACACCTACGGGCCGCGCATGCGCATCCGCGACGGGCGGGTCATTCCGTCGTTCTTCACCGAGGCAATCCTCGGCGAGCCGCTCACCGTGTACGGCACGGGCACCCAGACGCGGAGCTTCTGCTACGTGGACGACCTCGTGGACGGGATCTGGCGCCTCTTCCAGAGCGATTA
>JBGPLH010000020.1:0-18749 GCA_041486365.1 Thermodesulfobacteriota bacterium
CTTGCCGCCGCTCGGGGACGACCTGGATCTTGTAGGGGATCAGGACGACGGCCATCGGGATCCCGCGGGCGCGGCAGGCCACCTCCATGGCATCGAGGTGCCCGAAGACGAGTTGCCACGCGTCCTCGAGCGCCGGCGGCGATTGGCGAAGGAGACTCACCGTGCCCACCGCGCTCCAGAGTTGAAGCTCCCGGAGATCCCCCGAGAGCGCGCGGGTCCGCTCCGGCCGGATGAGGCCGATCCTCTCCAGGAACGCACGGAGATCGGGGATCTCCTTCACGCGATCGGTGAGCAGAGCGAACAAGCGCAGGTAATCGCGGAGCCACCCCCCGAGGTCGCCGCGGACGGTGGGCATCGCGGCCGCCCCCGCCGGGATCGGAACCATGCGCCCGTTCACGATACGGTGGTCCGGGGCTTCAATCGTGCCGCCGGTCCGCGGATCGAAGACGCGGCGATGAAGGCCGAGCGTCTCCTGCAGATCGTTTCCCAGGTACAGCGCGGCGACGACGAGATCCGGGTCGAGCGCGAGCCCCTGCTCGACGAGAGCCGCATGCTCCTGGTGAACGCCGTATCCCGGGACGCCGACATTCACGACCTCGACGGGGCGCCCGGTGCGGCCCATGAGCGCGCGCTCGATCACTCCCGGGTAAAGATGTTCCTCGTGCACGCTCGCGCCGAAGGTGAAGGAGTCGCCGAGGACGGCGATCCGGAAGACGCCGGGCCGCTTTGCCCCCGTCTCGCGCGTCCCGCGAAAGCCATTGGCGTCCGTGCGGATCCGGACGGGTCCGGGATCCCCGCCTTCGAAGGCGGGAACACGCCAGATGATGTCGAGATGGGGGAGCGGTCGGTAGCCGCGGGTGGTGCTCGGGATGTAGGTGCGCGGAACGGCAGGCACCATCCGGCGCGCAAGAATCTCGCCTGTGGCGAGGACCACGAGCAGCGCGATCCCGAAGAGGATCAGGTTCGCGAGGAGCGGCACGAGGATTCGGCGCATGGCCGCCGCACCGTAACCGAGGGGTTCCGGTGCCGCAAGAGGTTTGGCCCGGTCCGGCGCTGCTCCTTAAAATGCGAGCCGGAGGAGTCGTCCATTCTGCGGGACGAGGTGCGCCGCTCGGCGCCGCTGTGCCGCGGGGAAGCCCGGGAGATGATCGAGCGACTTCGCGCGCTGCCCCTCCTGGGCGCGTACCGGGGACTTCCTCCCCTCGCGATCGACGCCCTCGGGGATCTCCTCGAGCGGCTCGGCCGGGTGAGGGCTTCCTTCCCGGGGGAATCGAAGATTCATCTGGAGAGGATACTCGCCCGGGAGGACGGCCCCGTGTGCGTCGAAGCCCGCAGGATCCTCGTTTGAGCGACGGGTGTCCGGGGTACCGAAATCACCATCCCGAATTCTCCATCCGTGGCGGGCGCTTCGCACCGATCCCTCAGGATCCGTCTTTCCCCAGCCGCGGCTTGGCCGCGCCGCGAACCGGTCCGCGCCAGCCGGACCGGAGCGCCTCGAGATGGATCCGGGCCTCGACGTTCGCGGGGTCCAGCGCGACGGCCCGTTCGAAAGCGCGTAGCGCGTCCTCCGGCCTCGCCCGTCGCTCGTACACGACGCCCAGGTTGAAGTAGGCGTTGGCGTATTGGGGATCCAGGCGGATCGCCTCGAGCAGCTGTGCCTGCGCCGGGCCCGGCGCCCCCTGCGACATGAGAATCGCGCCGAGCGTCGAGCGGGCCTCCCCGCTCATGGGCTGCAGGCGAACCGCCTGCCGTGCGGCGCGATCGGCTTCGTCCCAGCGCCGGAGATCGGCGTAAAGGAGCGAGAGGTTCCGGAACGCCGCGTAGTCCTCGGGGTTCCAGCGCGCGGCGTTCCGGTAGAGGTTCAGCGCCTCCTTTGGCTTGCCCTGCAGTTCACGCACCACCCCGAGCGCGGTGTAGGCGGGGCTCGCGCGCGGGGCCAAGCCGATGGCGGCGCGATAGTGTTCCGACGCGCCGATCAGGTGCCCGCGCGCCTGCAGTTCCAGCCCCAGGCGGTAATGCGCCTCCCATGAGCGCGGCGCCAGGCGTACGGCGGATCGCCAGAAGGTGAGGTCGTCGCGGAACACGCCGATGCGTGTGGCGCAGAGCGTGGCGAGAATCGCGACGAGGAAGGCGGGGACCAGGGGACCGGCGAGGCGCGGCAGCGAGCCGAGACGCCCGGAGAGCGCTTGCGCCGCGGGGCGCGCGGCGAGCGAGGTCAGCGCCGCGAATCCGCCGACGGCGAGAAAGAGATCGACCGATGACGCGCTCACCGACTCGGGCGGCCGCAAAGCCGCAATCCCGAGGAGGGTCCAGGCCGCGTAGAACGCGGGACGGATCGGCGCGAGGAGGGCGGCGGCCGCGAGGATCGCCAGGATCCCGACGCCGATCCAGGTGGCGAGGGCGCCGGCGGCATCCGAGGGCCCGATCCCGAAGGGCCAGAACAGGTGCGTGAGATCGCGGACCGCTCCGCCGATCCACCAGGAGACGTGATCCGGGCGCTGCCCGAACACGAAAACCACGATCGCCGTCACGGCGAGCACGAGGACGAGGCCGAGAGGCCGGGAGACTTCGAGTCGCCGGAGCGCGACGAGCAAGAGGAGCGGCAGGGCCGCCACCGCTACGGGGGCCGCCAGCGACGCCAGGACGTAGAGGACCATCGCGCCGGCCAGGAGGCCAAGGCTGCGCGCCATGAGCGGGATGCCGCCGGGGTCGTCCTCATCACCCGGCTCGTCCCGGGATCTCGGAATGAAGAGCCGCACGCGGGAGATGCAGAGGGCCGCGCCGAGCAGCAGCGTGCCGGCCAGGAGGATTCCGCGTGAGGCCGTCCAGATCACGGCCTGCGCCTGCGCGGGGTGTACGGCGAACAGGATCCCGGAGAAGAGCGTCAGCGTGCGTTCGCGCTCGAGGCTCCAGACGAGCGCGATGAAGAGCGCGGTAGCGGCCGCGTGGAGGCCCGCGGCCAGGTGCTCCCGACGAAGGGGGGTGCGCCGCGTGATCCAGGTTTCCGCGCCGACCCAGAGCCGGGCGAGTTGTCCCTCCCTGCCGCGCTGCAGCGAGTCGGCGGCGAGCGCCGAAGCCTGCGCGGAGATCCAGCCGAGCAGGGGCGGCTCGGGCTCGGCGCGGCGGATCAGATCACGCTCGTGGAAGTTGATGGGGGTGCGGCCGCGGTCCTGGCCGAAGAGGACGAGGACCGTGACGGCCACGCCGAGAATCACCGCGGCGCGGACAGCCCATCGCGAGGTGAACCAGCGGGCGGCGGCCATCGGGGGTGACTCCTCCCTTTCGTCCGGGGGGCGCGCGGGCGCCTGGGGCCGGGGAAGCGTGAGGGAGTCTATCACGCGGAGCGCGCGGGAGGCGAGGCGACGGTGGGAGGAGGAAGCAGGCGGCTAGCGGAAATCGGCGGGGGCGGCGTCCGTGGAGACGTTGCCGCGGCCGCCGTTGTCGGTCCCGACCCGCGCGAATCCGGAGCCGCCGTTGCCGGACGCGCTGTTGCGCTCGAGGAACACGCCGTCTTGCGCGAGGAAGCCGCCGCCGTCGCTGGCGGTGGCGCGATTGCGGGTGGCGAAGGCGCCGGTGAGATCGAATCCCGCGCCGGAGCAGCGTTGCGCGGTGTTGGCGGAGAGGATCATGGCGAGCGGTCCCGGACCGATGTTGAAGGCCGGGCCCGGGGAATCGGAGATCACGTTCTGGGAAAGGTTGCCGCTCGCGTCCACATCGATCCCCAGGCCGTAGAAGACCGACCCGGTGACCTCGAGGTTGGCCCCCGCGCCCGCGATTCCAGCCGCGCCGCTGCTCGCGGGAACCCCCGGCGCGCCGAAGGTCGAGCGCGACACGAACACGTTGTCGAGCCCCGCGGGCGCCTGCGCCGCGATCCCCGCCGGCTGATCGGAACCGGCCCGAAGCGTGGAGACGAACGCGTTCATGGCACTACCGCCGGGGACGCCCTGCAGCACGATCCCGCCCAGGCTGTTCCGGTCCGTCGCCGTGTTGGTGATCCACAGGCCGTTCCCGTTCAGACAGAGGCCCCCTCCCGCGTTGTCCGTGAATCGCGAGAGGTCGACGAAGAGGCCCACGACCGAGAGCGTGGAGACGAGCCCGCATCCGGCGAATCCGGAAGCCGTGACGTTCGTGAAGCGGATGTCCCCGGCGTGATCGACGAGAAAGCCCGCGCCCGCCGGATTTCCAAGTAGGTCGATGTTCTGGACATTCACGTGCCGGCTGAGGGCGATCCGGAAGGCGGGCTGGGAGGCCGGGCAGGCCCCGGTGGCGTCGATCCTCGCGCGCCCGCGATTCGCGGTGATCCGGAGATCGAAGCGACGCTCGACGTTCACGCACTCGCGGTAGGGGCTCCCGGCCGGGCTCACGTCGATCGTGTCGAACTGCCGGGCCGCGGCCACTGCCTGGCCGATCGTCTGGAAGGCGGTAGGAACCGCCGGGTCCACCTTGAGGGTTTGGCCGTTGCGCGAGGCCCCCAGTTTGGGGGCGAGCGAGCAGAGTGCGACCGCCATGGTGGCCAGGGAGAGGATCCTTCGGTTCATCTTCTTCCTCGCGTGCCCGCCGATCATTGCAGGTCCAGCGGGATCAGGCCGTCGCTCTGGTTGTCGATCCCCACGTTATCCGCCGGGTTGATGTTGTCCCGACCGTTCACCTGGGACTCTTCCCCGAGGACGAAACCGCCCCCGGTGTTGGTCAACGCGACGTTACGAACGAGCACGTTGCGGCTGGAGTTGACCCGGAAGCCGTTCCCCCGGTTCCCCGTGGCGGTGTTTCCCTCGAGGACCCACCCGTCGAAGGCGGCGTCCACCTGGAAGCCGCCGCCCGTGCAGCCGCTCACGGTGTTGAAGGCGATGTAGCCTCCGCCGGGCGCGGAGAGGAAGTTGGGGTCGGGTGTGAGGAGCATGCCCGTGCCGCTGCAGCCGGAGACCACGTTGTTCGTGATCCTGTAGACGCCCGAGTTCTGCACCGTGACTCCCGAGAACCCGTTGGGAAGCGGCGGGTTGGGGAACTTCGGGGGCTGGCTGATCGGCTTGCAGTTCATCACCGTACCGCGAACCGAGGCGCTCCGGCAGCCGCCCCGAAGGTTCACGGCGGCGATCGAGTTTCCGTAGAATCCGCCGCCCTCCACCAGAAGGTTCGAACCGCCGGTGCAGGCCACGCCGTCGGCTCCGCTGTCCTCGGCCCGGAACCGCAGGATCCGGGTCCCGTGCCCGGCGCTCCGGACGCCCGTGTCGCAACGGAAACTCTTCGATGACTCGATGAGCGTGTCCGATCCGCCCAGGACGTCCACCCCGACGGCGTCGTCGGTGAACACGCTCCCGCGGATCACCGTGTGCGTGGCGGGCGCGATCACCGCCACGCCACCGGCGCATACATCGGCGGCGGAGGCTTCCAGGTCCACATCGACGACGTTCGTGAAGACGAACCCTCGGCGGGCCCCACGGTCGTCGCAGAAGATCAGGAGACCCCTGAGCGTGATGCGCCGGCTGCTCTCCACCCGGACGATCCCGTCGGCGGCAGGGCCGCCCCCCTTCTGAAGGACCACGCCGCGCTCGGCCGTCACCGTCAGGTCCCGTTTCCCCGTGATCCGGACGTCTTCCGTGTAGGGGGTGCCCTTGGACAAGATCACGATGCTGTCCCCGGGGTTTGCCGAGTCCACCGCGGCCTGGATGGTCTGGAAAGCGCCCGGAAGCAGCGGGCTCACGCTGAGCGTGGCGGCGAAGGCCGGCGCGCAGGGGGCGAGAATCGCCAGGGCCATCAACAGGAATGCCGCGCGTGATGGCCGTAGATCGGTCATGGCAGTAATCCGGAAGGAGGCAGGTTTGGATACCCGCTCGCGTCGAAGCCCCCCGAGACGACGCACGGGAAGACTAGGCCCCGCGAGGGGAGCTCGCACCACGGTGAGGTGAAGATTTCGTGACAAGCGTTTCCCGTCCGTCACGTGTTCTTCACGAAGTCGTCGGAGCGCCTCCATTGGAAGTCGCTAGAGTTCCGCGCGAAACCGAATCGGCCCGATGTTCCCTTTTCACCCGCCGGATCATTTCTGATGACCAGACGCTCGAATTCGCGAGGCACGCTTCGCGTGTACGCGCTCCTCACTCTCGCCGCGGCGACGGGTCTGATCGTCCCGGCCCCCGCGCGCGCGAACCCCAAAGGAGAGCAGGTCGTCGCGGGGCAGGCGGGCTTCGATCGGAGCGGATCGAACCTCACGATCACCACGTCCGACAAGGTCATCCTCCAGTGGGATCAGTTCAACATCGCATCGGGTGAGACCACGCGCTTCGTGCAGCCGGGGGCCTCGTCGATCGCGCTGAACCGCATCCTCGATTCCAGCCCTTCGCAGATCTTCGGGTCGCTCCAGGCCAACGGAAACGTGTTCCTCCTGAACCCGAACGGGATCCTCTTCGGGCCGTCCGCCAGGGTGAACGTGAATGGGCTCGTGGCGACCTCCCTCTCCATGGAGGATCAGGATTTCCTGAACGGGAAGCTCAGGTTCGCCGGTTACGATCAGAACGGGACGGTGAAGAACCTGGGGACGATCGAGACGGCCAGAGGGGGCTTCGCGTACCTGCTCGCGCCCAACGTCGAGAACGGGGGCGTCATCCGTTCGCCGGAGGGGCACATCGTGCTCGCGGCCGGCACCACCGCCTATCTCTCGAATCGACCCGATGGGAAGGGACTCCTGGTGGAGGTGAAGGCACCCGCGGGCGCGGCGGTGAACCTGCGCGAGCTCGTGGCGGACGGCGGACGCGTGGGGATCTACGGGCGCGCCGTGAACCAGTCGGGGCTCGTGCAGGCCAACACGGTGCGAGAGCGGGCCGGCGAGATCGATCTGGTGGCGAGCAACCGCGTGTATCTCGAATCCGGGAGTCGGACGGAGGCGAAGGGGGACGCTATAGGTGTCTCGGACGGCGGGCGCGTGACGGTCCTCTCCGGCGGAGACCGTGGGGGCGGCCATTCCCCGGGCGACGCCATCGTGAAGGCGGGCTCACTCGTGGACGTGTCGGGAGGCCGTGAGGGTGGAGACGCGGGGATCGCCGAGGTTTCGGCCTCCGGCGGCATGATGCTCGACGGAGAGGTCCGGGGGGAGGCCGCGCCGGGCTTCCGCGGCGGTGAGCTGCTGATTGATCCGGTGAACGTCACCATCACGGGCTTCGGGTCGGCGAACGGACTACCCGTGATCGACCCGCCCGGCACGGGGTCCTGGGCCTTCGACAGCCCCTCGCTCCCGCTCAATCTCGTGCTCAACACGAACACCTCCTTCACGGGCCTCAGCGTGATCCGCGTGGAAGCGACCAATGACGTCACGATCGCTGACAACACGGGATGGACACTTGCGCCGGGCGTGACCGACCTCACCCTGCGCGCCGGGAACGATCTCCTCTTCGGGGTGAATGCCCGCATCTTCGACGCCGGGAGCACGGCGAGCCCGCTCCGGCTCAACCTGATCGCGGGCGCCGACTTCCAGGCTGTCGATCCCCTGGCCGTCCACGCCGGGGTGGGCAACATCCTGAACCCGCTCCTCCAGATCGGGCAGGGGACCATCAGGGCCGTCGCGGGAAACAGCATCCAGGTGAACGACGGCGCGATCCGGACCACGCGCGGCGGTTCGATCGATCTGACGGCCGTCTCCGGCGACATCGACGCGGGACGCAACTTCTCATGGCTGGTTCCCTTCGGCTCGACGGGCGCGCGCATCGATCCGTTCGGCGCGGGGGGAATCGCCACCCAGGCGGGCGGTGACATCTCTCTCACCGCCTTGAACGGTTTTGTCTCCAGCGATCGCTCGCACATCGGGGCGTACTCGATCGGCACGGGGGCCAGCGGAAACCTGACGATCCGGGCACGGGACTTCACCGGAGAAATGTTCGTCGGGAACGGAAAGGGCGATGTGCGGCTCACCGGCGCGTTCGGGACGCCGGTACGGACCACGACGATCGATCTGGCCAACGGGAGTACCGCCCGCGTGGAGGCGGCAACCATCCACCTCGGCCAGGTTCGCAATCCACAGGCGGCGATCTCGAACACACACCGATTCAACTACGGGAACGCGGCGGTCGAGTTGATCGCCACGCAGGGCGACGTGGTCCTGGCCGGGGACGCGGTGGCGGGGAACATGGACGGCATCAACCTGGATCGGATCCTGGCGCCGAACCTGACGGCGCGTTCCCTCGCGGGAGACGTCCTGTTCAACGACGATTTCGTCCTGTTCCCGTCGGCCACGGGGAACCTGGTGTTGGAAGCCGATGAGGACATCACGAACACGAAGTTCTTCGCAGTCGATCTGCCCGACGATTCGGTCCCACCCGATCCGCTCAGCCCGCCCCGCGACGGGACGGCGCTCATGCCAACCATCACCGTATCGGACGCGGATCCGAACCGCACCGATCCGAATGTGAAGCAGGAATTCCCCCTCCCCGACTTCTCGAGAAACTTGTTCGGTTACTACGCCGAAACCCACCGCTCCACACCCATCCACACGGGCGACGCCACGCCGATCCGGATTTTCACCAGGTCGGGGGACGTGCGGCGGGTCGCCTTCAATTTCCCGAAGGCGTCCCTCTGGGACATCGGCGGGAACGTGGGCATCATCGCATTCAACGGCCAGAACCTCGCCCCTACGGACGTGACGCGGTTCGACATCCGGGGCAACCTCGACTGGCGCCAGGCGATCGTGGACGTCGAGGGGATCCCGGTGATCGTGGACGGCCGGAAGGACGACCCGATCTTCACCGCGATCCGCCTTGGAGGCCCCGGGAAGCTTGAGGTCAACGTGAGCGGCTTCGCCGATCTCGGCCAGTCCGAGGGAATCCAGTCGGTGGGGGGCCTCTTCAACAAGAACCTCGACGATAACTCGCCGGGGGTTCCTGACACGGATATCTCGGACAACGGCGCCGATATTCGAATCCGCGTGGGGCCGGAGACGCTCGGCGGACAGGGCACGGCGGTGCAGACCCCGAAGGGCCTGGTGAACCAGCAGAACTTCACCCTGGTGAACTCCCGCGTGGCGAGCTTCGCGGGGGGAGGGATCGACGTCGCCGTGAATAACGGGGACCTGACCGTGGGAGCCGGATCGGTCGGCGTGGTGGACAGCATCCTCGCCCGGGGCATCTACACGGCCGTGGGCGGCGGGATCGACATCGTGGCTTTGAAGGATGTGAACGTGCGCACCTCTCGCGTGGGCACGTTCAACGGCGGCGATATCAACATTACCGCAAAGAGAGGGACGATCAACGCGGGGGAGGGGACGCTGGACCAGCCCTCCGAGGTGCCGGCGGTGGGGGAGCAGGGCCTGGCCTTCAAGATCGCCGGAACGGGAATCATCGCCAGCACCTTGCCTCCAGATCCCGACCACCCCGACGCGCCCGTCGCGAGCCCCGGCCAGATCAACCTGACGGCGGGGACCGAGGTGAAGACCGGCGCCGCCGGCATCACCTGCACGGGCGCCAACGCGAGCGCGTGCAACGTGAACATCGTCGGGAACGTGACGCTGGGGGCCGGGGGGATCACGAGCGGTGGCAACGTCAGCATCAGCGGCAACGTGACCGGCGCGGGGACGATCTCCGGCGGCGCGGTGAACATCGGCGGCACCGTGTCGGGGGGCACGATCTCGGCGTCTTCCGGCTCCGGCGCCGTGACGAGCGCCGCCGCGTCGGCCGCTTCCACCTCGACCACCGAGACGAGCGCCGTAGCGAGGGCGACGACCGCGAGCGCCGAGGGTTCCGGCGAGGGGTCGGGCCTGGAGAAGAAGAAGCGTCGCCGCGGCTACCTCCGGCGCGGCGTGATCATCGAGGTTACCGGCCGTCCGGCGGCCTGAGCGGCTCCGTCCCGGCGGGACGGGCAGGGGGGAAAACGATGTTTCAAAGTTTCGGGGAAGGCGGTCTCGGCTTCGCGATCGGGCACCTGACGCTCGAGGGCCGTCTAACGATTTGTGTGCTGATCGTCACCTCGCTCGTCTCCTGGGCGGTCATGGTGGGCAAGGCGCGTCAGCTGCGGAAGAGCCGGAAGATGAACCGGAAGTTCCTGGATGCCTTCCGGGAGACGGTGGATCCGCTGGACCTGTACCGGAAACAGCAGGCCTTCGAGGGCTCGCCGCTGTACGGCGTGTACCTCGAGTCCTGCGAGGAGATGGACAGCCAGATCCGGCGGGAGGCGGGGCGCCAGGGAGGCTCCGGGAAGCCGAGGCCCAACGGAAACGGCAACGGCAAGACCACGCTCGTCCCGGCGCTCGCTATGAACGGCGTGCGCGTGGCAGCCGAGCGCGGGTTGGGAGAGGAAGTGCTCGCCCTGGAGGGCGGGATGATCGTGCTCGCCACGGCTATCTCGGGCGGCCCCTTCATCGGCCTTCTGGGGACGGTGTGGGGCGTCATGGAGACCTTCACGGGTATCGCGAAGGCACAGGCCGCGAATCTCACGGCCATGGCGCCGGGCGTGGCGGGAGCGCTCGTCGCGACGGTGACGGGGCTCATGGTCGCCATCCCTGCGCTCTTTGGATACAACTACCTCGTCACGAAGATCCGCGGCTTCACTCTCGAAATGGACAACTTCGCGGCGGAGCTCAACGCGCTCCTCGAGATCACCTACCTGCGCACCGCTTCGGCTGCGTCCGTGCACGACGAGGCGGAGGCCGAGCACGCGATGCACGAGGAGCACCGAGCGGTCTACGGCATGTCGGCGACGAAGCACAACGTCACCTAGGGGAGGAGGCCCGTGAAGCGATTCTCGAAATCGGAGATGACCGCGGTGGCGGATCTCAACATCACGCCGCTGCTCGATCTAGCGTGGGTCATGCTGGTGATCTTCATCCTCACGGCGACGGCGCTGATCCAGAGGATCGACATCGCGCTCCCGCAATCGCCCGAGAACAAGAAGGAAGTGAACAGCCAGACGACGACGGTCTCCGTGGACAAGAAGGGGATCGCCTACCTGAACGATTCTCCGGTGAGTCTCCAGCAGCTCGAGGAGCAGCTCAAGCTCCTCAAGGCGGCCAATCCCGACCTCCCCGTCGTCATGCGCGCCGACCAGGTGGTCCAGTACAAGCAGGTCGTCGCGGTGCTCGACGTGCTGCAGCGGGTGCCGATCGAGGAGCTGGCCCTGGCGACACAGGTCGAGGGGCGCTGACGGCCCATGCCGGTCACCCACACGCGAAGCACGCACAAGCGCAAGAGCGGCTACGGCTCCACGATTGCGATCGTGGTAGCGCTCCACGTGCTGATGGGCGCGGCGATTTTGTGGATCGCCACGACGGAGACCGGCCAGCGGATCTACAAGGAGTACCGCGTCAAGTTCTACCAGCCACCGAAGAAACAGGAGAGGAAGGAAGAGGCGAAGAAGGAAGAGCCGCCCCCGCCCGAGCCGAAGAAAGCGGAGCAGGAGGAGGTGCCCCAGGCTCCACGTAGCCGCGCGGAGGAAAGCGCGCCTTCAGAGGAGGCGAAGATCGGGGGCGATTCAGGCGACCCCTTCGGCGGCGGGCCCGGGAAGGCGATGGACGTCCACCAAGCCTATTACCTCGCGGTGACGTCGCAGCTGCGCGGCTGCTTCCAGGAGCCGCCGGGCCTGGACGAGGAGGACCTGGCCGCGACGAAGCTCGAGATCACGGTGGACGACTCGGGTGCCATCACGGGCTACCGGCTGGTGGGGTCTTCGGGCGACAAGGATCTTGATCGCGCGGCGCTCGATGCGGTGAAGTGCGTGGGGCGTGTGAAGGCGAGCCGTCCGAAGACGCTCGATCGCACGCTCACGGTCAAGTTCATCCCGCCCTGAGAAGGCCCTGTCGCGGAACGTGGAATCACGGAAAAGGGGGCCCTGAGGCCCCCTTCCTTGCGCGCGGGCATGTCTACTCACGCACGCGGTGCCGCGCCCTGTACTGGCCGGGGGTCCAGCCGGTCTTCTTCTTGAAGACCAGGTTGAACTGGGAAAGGCTGCCGTAGCCGGTCTCCCAGGCCACCTCGATGATCTTCCGCTCCGAGCGAAGGAGGATCTGCTTGGCGTGCTCCACGCGAAGGTCCGTGAGGAACTCATGGAAGGATTGGCCGGTGTGCTCGCGGAAGAGCCGGCGGAAATGGCGAACGGAGAGATTGAGCCCCTTGGCGGCGTCCTCGACGCTCAGGTCCGATACGTCGGCGCGCCGCATCGCCTCGATCATTACGCCGATCAGCTCGCGCCGCCCCGTCCGCGGGAATGCGTCCTGCGGGATCCCGGATTCCTCCTGCGTGGCGTGATCGAGCAGGAGCCCCAGCAGATCGAGGAGCCGTGATCGTACGCGAAGCGCTCCGCTGCGGCTGCGACCTTGCTGGAGTGCGTCGAGCTGGTGGAGCAGCGCGGCCCCGAGAGCCGCCGCGCGCGCCTGGGCGTGGACAACGGGTCCGATGCGTCGGAGAGACTCGACGGGCGAGGGCTCGCCGCTGGCTTCCGTCGAGGCGCCTTCATCGAGAGCCGTCGCGGCGAGGGAAACGGGACAGCGCAGCGTGAGTAGCCTCACCCCTCGCATGTCCCGCGAGATAACGGAAAGTCGCCGGCCGGGCGCAACGAGGATCAGGTCTCCCTTGGAAAAGCCGTGCACCTCGTCGTCCAGGCGGAGGATCCCGTTCCCTTCCCGGACGGCCGAGATTTCGAAGTCCACGGTCCTGCGCGTCTCCTCGCCCCCCGCGTCGGACGTGCTCCACCCGACGACCGAGAGACTTTCAGGCCTTCGGTCTTCATCGGGCGCGTCCGAATCGGGAAAGCCGGAGGGGACCCGGCCGAATGCGTCTGCAGACATGCCGTCCGTCCGTGGCGGAGGGAGTAGTCTCCCGCGACGGGCGTTGCGCCGCGCGGGTCGGGGCGCTCAGCCGGCGGATCGCGCGCCGGTTACCTGATCCTCCAGCGCCAGGCGGCGCTTCGTGAGTCTGTACGCGATCTGGAGGATGTTTTCCTCGGCCGGGAGACCTTTCAGCGAAGCGACCAGGTCGAAGAGGATTTCCCTGACGATCGCTTCCGTCCGCGCCCGCTCGCCGATCCTCTTCGCGACGAAGTTGTAGACCCTCGGAAAGAGGGAGTCGTACAGGTCATCGAAAACGGCCCGGTCTCCTTCCCGGGTCTTCCTCGCCAGCTCAGCCACCGTTTCCATCGGGCACCCCTTTCCTGCATGAAAGTGGCGCCCAAGCTGACCCCGTCTCATGACGATCGGGTGACGGCCGGATGATGTTTGCCGTTCCGGCTCCATCAGTTTCGTGAAGACACAGGCGCGGAATCTTCCTCCGCATCTCCCATCCGGGTTGCCGGCCGACGCCATGGGTATGGCCGGATTCCGATGCGACTCGTCCGGAATCCGATGAGCGGCCGCAAAGGGTTCTCGATGGAGGAAGGATGCGACGCTCGACTGTGACGCTTGCGTGTCGAGCCTCGCACGTTTTCGAAAGTCACGATCCCGGCGCGAGCCCCGCCCTCCGGGAAAACCACCAAGCCCATGACGAATGTGTGTTTCGTCCGCGTGCCGCATCGGGGACGCGCGCGAGCCCGCAGGGACGGCTCGAAGCGATGGCCCCGCATCGATGGCCACGAAGGGCCGGTGGGTGAGAAGAACGCGCGGGGCGACGCCCGATGTCGGACGCGTGGCGTCGTCCCCTGATCGGTGACGCGCGTGGCGCCGATCCGGTGGAGTCACGATCCGCCCGCCGCTATGTTCCGCGCGGCTTCGACGAATCCACGTGCCGTCAGCAGGAACACAACCACAGGAGGATTGGATGAAGACGAAGAAGAAAGTCTTTTTACTTGCGCTCAGCGTGGCATTCGCCCTGGCGGCGGTGCGCGACGCCGGCGCCATCCTGATCAACCCGAACGACGTGCTCCAGGTGGTCTACCAGCCCGGCGGCTCCGCCTACATCGCCAACCTCGGCCAGAGCAGCGCGATCGTCGCGGCGGCCACGGCGGGCGGAGGCATGGCGGCCATCGGGAACAACAACGCGACGGGCGGGACGGCCAGCGGGATCACGCCGCAGTCGGTTTTCGGCTCGAATCTCACCGGCCTGAAGGTGGCCTACATCTCCTGGAAGCAGGACAGCACCACCCCTCGGCTCCTGGAATTCACCCTCGGCTCCGGGACGATCACCGAGCCGAGCAGCACCAGCTACACGAGCATCCGGAACTCGCTCAACAACTGGCGGACGAGCCTCCTCACGGACCCGGACGGCAACCCGATTGCCGTGGCGGGATCCGACCCCTATAACCCGAACGTTTTCTTCTCCAACTCCTTCGGGAACCTGAACGGGCTCCTCTCCTACTCGATCGAGATGATGACGGCGGCCGGGGACAACACGCGGCCCTTCTATGCGCTGGACACGCAGCTCCTGCCGAGCAACCCGGACGACCCCATCCTCCTCGGCTCGTTCATCTTCAACGCGACCACCGGCGCGACCAAGTTCATGTTGCCCGAGACCGCGCCGGTTCCCGAGCCTGCCACGCTGCTCCTCCTCGGCTCCGGCCTCGTCTCTCTCGCCGTGAGCCGGCGCAGACTCAGGAGCTAGTCCCCCGCCCGTCTCCGGGGGCGCGGGGACTTCCCGATCCCCTGGAGCGGGCCAACCGAGACTACCAAGGAGGTCTGGGATGAAGTTCAGGAAGCTATTTCTCGCAGGTTTCGCGCTCTTCGCGTCGGCCGTCGGGTTCGGTCTTGCCGTGCCCGACGCCGCCCGGGCGCAGATCGATGTCACGATCGGTGGATCCACCGCCTCGGATCTCCTGAATGACAAGGCAATCGAGGCCATCTGTGGTGGCGTGTTCACCCGCTTCACCCGCACGGGCTCCTCGGGCAACGGCTGTCCCTCGAGCACGGCCGCTTCGATCCGTGCCTACACCTGCAACGTGAAGTTCTGCGTGGGTGGCACCCGCGCCGGGCTCGCATGTTCGGGCGTCGGGGATACCTGCCCCGGCGGGAGCTGCGGCTCCGCTATCGCGGCCACGTTCCGGCTCTCGGGCTTCGGCTCCGAGTTCGGCGTCCTTCCCATCAACGGCAACTGCACGGATCCGAACAGCCTGTGCAACGCCAACAACGTGATGGTGCTCGATCCGACCAGTTGCAATCTGGGCGGTACGGGCGGCAACAACAACTGCGCCTGCATCTCGCCGGGAACCGCCGTCACGACGGAGGATCTCGGCGCCTCCGACGTGAAGGGCGGTTCCTTCATCCCACCGGTGCCCCAGCCGGCCAACAGCGCGGCGCCGGCCGCGGTGCCGTTCAAGTTCATCGTCTCGAACGACCTCACGACGGGGATCTGCAGCGGGGGGACGAACAATGCCCGCAACTGCGTGGTGGCGGGTGACTGCCCGAGCGGCACCTGCGTGCAGACGAAGCTCTCGCGGATGTCCGTGGCGGAGGCGCAGAGCATCTGGGCCGCGGGAGTGCCGAGCTGGAACCGGGTCTGCTGGAACCCCGACACCTATACCTGCAATGGGGGCACCAACAACAAGCTGGCGTGCAACCCGGACAATGCCATCGCGACCGAGTGCCCGAAGACGCTCTCGACCGATCCGCAGCCCCAGTGCGTGAACTGCACGGCCTTCGGACCCTCGAAGCCCATGCGGATCTGCCCGCGGACGGCGACGTCGGGAACCCGCGCCTGTCAGGTGCAGGTCGTCCACGCGAACAACGGTCTTCCCTTCGCAGGGGGCGCCGGCCCGAACGTGGCGGTCTTTTACCCGACCGGCGTGCTGGGCACCGTGGCGGCCCGGCCGGGCTGCCCGGACACGACGACGCAGGCGACCGTCTTTCCCTTCGGCAGCACGGCGGGGGCGGACGGCCTCTGTGACGACTGCCCCGATCTCGACGGCGACGACGAGTGCGACATCGTCGTCTACGAGGGGACGGCCACGAACGACGTGGACAACTGCGTCGATCAGATGGACGGGTCGATCGGCTACATCGCGGCCGACCGGTTCGATCCCGCCAACTGGTACGGCGTGGGCTACGACAAGACGCTCCATTCGCTCGAAGCCATGCGGAACGGCTCCTCGTCGCTCTGGTGCTCGCTCAACTACAACAAGCGGCCCAACAACACCTACGACACCAACACGCTGAACGGCGTCAACTCGGTGATCGATCGCGTGAATACGCCGTCGTTCCTGAGCCTGCAGGCGCCGGCCTTCTCGACCGACACCCAGATGCGGGTGCTCAAGAACAACGATCGCGGACCAATCATCTATAAGACTCCGTGATCGATTGTCGCTCCGGAAAGGGCGCCGGCGATCCCGCGAGGGGTCGCCGGCCTCCTTTTCGAGGGTGAGCGAATGGACCGGCGGCGACGGGAACCGGAACGCCAGCACTCGATGATCACGCGGCCGCCACCCGTTCGTCACGAGACGCGTCCACCCTGACGCGGCACCGCTTTCCCCTGGCGCCCTCATGCAGGAATCAAGGTTCCGAGGAAACGATGAACGCCCGCCCGATCGTGCTCCTGGCCGTGATCCCGCTCTTCTGCTGTATCCCGCGGCCCGCCCGCGCCGCCGGCTACGGCGAGGGAATGGGAGAGGTGACGCCCACGCAGCGTCTGATCGAGGCGCTTCGCGCGCTCGACGCGCCGCCGGCCGAGACGAAGCCGAGCGCCAGGGGTTTCACCATCCGGGAATTCAGGATCGAGGGAAGCACGCTCTACCGGCCTGAGGTCCTGAACGCGACGCTGCGGCAGTTCCGGGGCCCGGGCAAGACGGTGGACGACGTGGAGCAGGCCCGCGCCTATCTCCAGCGCGAGTTCGAACAGGTCGGTTACCCGACGATGATCGTCACGATCCCGGAGCAGACGATCAGGGAGGGGGTGATCCGCTTCCGCATCGTGGAGGCGAAGGTCGACAAGATCGAGGTCACCGGGAATAGCCACTACAGCGACGAGCAGATCCTCGGCTACTTCCCGGCCTTCCGGACGGGCGAGCCGATCTACACGCCGGCGCTCACGAAGGCGCTCGAGCGGGCCAACGAGAATCCCGACCACCAGGTTTCCACCGTGCTGAAGCCGGGCGGGAGGCCGGGCACGACGAGCGTCGAGCTGAAGGTGAAGGACAAGTTGCCCTGGCACGGGCGACTCGAGCTGAACAATACCGGCACGGCCAACACCCCCGATCTCCGCAGCACGGCCATGCTCTCCTACAACAACCTGTGGGGGCGCGAGCACAGGCTCGCCGTCACGGTCCAGACCGCGCCCCAGCGGGTCAACGACGTGAAGGTGGTTGCCGGCTTCTACGCGATCCCGATCCGTCGCTGGAACCACTCGCTGACGCTCTACGGGAGTCATTCCGACTCCCAATCCGGGTTCACCCTGGCCGGCCTCACGGGCGGGGTGAACGCGACGAACGTCGGCAAGGGAACGGTCCTCGGCGTGCGGTACGGGTTTCCCATCCCCTCCATCGCCCGGTGGCAGCAGCGTCTCTCCGCCGGGATCGAGTACAAAGACCAGGACCAGGCGCTCAACGTGGGCGTGGGCACCGATTCCCTCGTCACGCTGGAGTCGCCCGTGCGCTATCTCCCCTTCAACGTCGGTTACGAGGGGTACGAGACGGACCGGCACGGTTTCACGCGCGCCTTCGCGACGCTCAACGTGAACTTCGCCGGGACCCTGCCATCGCACAATCCGGGGAGCGATTTCGAGCGTCGCCGGCCCGGCGCCACGGGGAACTGGGCCTATGCGGTGCTCGGTCTTTCCCGGACCCAGCGCCTGTGGCGCGACTGGGCCCTCCGGGCGGTCCTGGACGGACAGATCGCCGGGCAGCCGCTGATAGACTCCGAGCAGTTCGGGATCGGCGGCGAGACCTCGGTGCGCGGCTTTCTGGAGCGCGTCGTGCTCGGGGACAACGGTCTGCACGCGAGCGGCGAGCTGGTGACGCCGGATTTCGGCAAGAAGCTTCCGAGCCGCGAGAAGCTCAGTCTGCAGGGCCTCGTGTTCGTCGATTTCGGCAGGGCGACCACGATCCTGCCCAACCGGCAGAGGTTTGGGTCGACCGAGCTTGCTTCCGCAGGGATCGGCCTGCGCCTGGCCCTCTGGAACAAGGTCTTCGCGAGTCTCGACTACGGGATCCCGATTCAGGGGCAGGAGGACGTGAAGGGGCTCGACCAGGACGGTCTGCGGCCGGCGAACTTCAGCCTGTCGGGGCAGTTCTGATGAGCCGGTCCCGTTGCGGACCGGCTCTTGCGGCGATCAGGCGTTGCGGCGGGTCCCGGAAGCCATGACGGCGCGGGAGTGGGCCCAGCGCTCCATGCGGCCGATCTCCTCGCGCATGGTGACGGAGAGGGGGACGAGGCTCGCCGCCGTGACGACGAGGTTCTCCTGGGAGAGCGGGTGCCCGGCGTGGAGGCTCTCGATGCGGGCGCTCGTCACGACCTGCTCGATCTCGGCGCCGTTGAACCCATTGGTGGATTTGGCGATGGCCTCCAGGTCGAATTTCGAAGGATCCTCACCCGCGCGCCGCAGGTGAATCTGGAAGATTTCCAGCCGTTCGTCCTGACGCGGCAGGCCCACGAAGAAGATCTCGTCGAAGCGCCCCTTCCGGAGCACCTCCGGCGGCAGTAGATCGATCACGTTGGCCGTGGCGGCGACGAAGACGAATGCCCGTTTCTCCTGCATCCAGTTGAGCAGCGCGGCGAGCACCCGCGAGGCCGAGCCCTGGCCGGCTTTCTGGGTATTGATGGACACGCCCGCCTCGATCTCGTCAATCCAGAGCACGCAGGGAGAGGTCGTCTCGGCGATCCGGATCGTGGTGGCGAGGGCCTCCTCCGGTGACGCGCCCCCCTC
>JBGPLH010000021.1:0-18694 GCA_041486365.1 Thermodesulfobacteriota bacterium
CGGCGGGGCGCGTGAGCGCGGCCTCGCTGCCGCACTTCGCGGGGGACGCCCCCACGTTCACCCGCTCGGAGTACGACGCCGCGGGACGGCCGGTGCGCGCCACGAATCCCGATGGGACCCTCCTCGCCGTGACCCACGACGGGTGGAGCCGCACCGACGAGCTCTTCTCGTCCGGCGGCGAGAGCCTGCGGAAGAAGACGAGCCGTCAGGACGCCTGGGGGCGGATCGTCGCCGTGGAGGAATGGAACCCGGGAGACGCGGGCGGGAACGTGGGCCCCTTCGTGACCAGCTACGGCTACGACCCGCGCGGCAATCTCGAGCAGACCATCGATTCGGCGGGGAACACGACCGTGATCGCCTGGGACACACTCGACCGGAAGGTCGCGATGGCCGATCCGGACGCGGGCGATCGATTCTACGAGTACGACGCCGGGGGCCGCCTCATACGGCAGGTCGACGCGAAGGGACGCTCGACCACCTTCTCCTACGACGCGCTCGACCGCCTGAACTCCCGCACCTCACCGGATGGCGTCACGAGTTTCACCTGGGACGCCGTGAACGGTGTCCCCATCCCGAATGGCCTGGGGCGCCTCGTCCGTGCATGGACCGACGGCCTGCACATCGACTTCGTGTACGACGCGCTGGGCAACGCCGTCGATACCACCTACTTGAACGGTGGCAAGATCCACCCCTTCCACCGCGCTTTCGACCTGCTCGGACGGGAAATATCGGCCACGTACCCGGACGGCGAGACCGTGACGCGCGTGTACGACGGCCCCGCGCTGAAGCGGATCGAGAGCGCGAACGCACCGGGCGGCGCTTATCTCGCCGGTGCTGAATACGACGCGCTCGGGCGTCCGCTGCGCCTCTCCCTCGGGAATGGGGCGATTTCGACCTGGACCTTCAATCCGCTTACCCTGCGCCCCGCGAACCACGAGGTGACCGCCTCCGCGGGCGCCGCCCTTTCGCTGGGCTACGCGTTCACGCCCGATGGAAACCTCTCGGCGATCGACGATGCGATCGATCCATCGCGCTCCCAGGCGTTCTCCTACGACGGCCTCGGGCGCCTGGTCACGGCGCGGGGCGCATATGGAGACCAACGGTACCGTTACGACGCGCTCGGCAATCTGATCGAGAAGGCGGGCATGGCGATCGACTACGACGCGGGCTCGGGACCAACCGGCGGGCCCCACGCCGCCAAGCGCGCCGGGAGCGAGACGTTCGACTACGACGCGAACGGCAACCTCGTCCGGATGGGAGCGCGCACGCTCGAGTACGACACCGAAGGAAGGCTCACCGCGGTGAAGGAAGGGCAGGCGCTGCTGGCCGGCTACATCTATGACGCCTTCGGGAGGCGCTGGAGGCACGTCGGCGGCCTGGACTTCCAGCAGTCGTCCTTCGGGGACGACTACGACTGGAACGGACAGCAGGCGACCAAGTACATCCGCGCGGGCGAGTTCCTTCTTGCCGCCCGCACGGCAGCCTGGACCGGCACCTACGGGTACGGCTGCGGCGCGACCGGAGGAGCAGGCCCGTCATGGCCCGGGGGATTGGGGGATCTCGCGGTCTACGGAGCGCTCCTGGCAAGCCTGGCGCTCCTGCGCGCGGCTTCCCGCATGCGCCGCCCCGTGTGGCGACTCTCCCGCGCCTTCGGCGTGGGCTTGCTCATCGCCGCCCATCTCGTGGTGACCACCCCAGCCGCCCGGGCCCTTCCGATGGGAGACGACGGAGGCGTTCGTGTGGGAACGCTGTTCTTCGCGGGGGATCACCTGGGGAGCACGGCGGTGGTCCTCGACGAGGCAGGGTCCGTGATGAGGCAGGTTCACTACGATCCCTGGGGCGGAATCGTCTCGACGACCGGGACCCTGGACGTGGAGCAGAAGTTCACGGGGCAGCGGCTCGATGCGCGAACAGGCCTTTATTCCTACGGGGCGCGGGACTACCATCCGGGCATCGGGCGTTTCATCGAACCGGACTCCGTTGTCCCCGATCCGACGAGCTCGCAGGCGCTGAACCGCTACGCGTACGTCTACAACAATCCGCTGCGGTACACGGACCCGGGCGGGAACTTCCCGTTCCTCCCGATCCTGATCGGCGCGCTCGTCGGCGGGTTCGCTTCGCACGCGAACGGCGGAAACCCGATCACCGGCGCGATCCTCGGAGCGGTCGGTGGATTCATCGGCCCCGCCTTCTCGGCGGCCTTCGGCGGAGGCCTCGCCGGCGCGATCGCGGGAGGCGCGGCGGCGGGATTCGTGACGGGAGGCGTGGGCGCGGCACTGGACGGAGGGAACTTCCTGCAGGGAGCGATCTCGGGGGCGATCGGAAGCGCCTTCCTCGGATCAGCCGGAGGTCTTCCGATCGACGGGATCGGGCTGGAGACCCTGATCGATCCCATCTATACGCAGCTTGCCCGTGTTGCGAACGGCGTCTTCAGAGGGGCGCTGAAGGCGGCAGGCGCCTTGCGTCACGTCCTGGACACAGCCACTTTCGGCCAGTTCACGCCCGCGTTCAATCGCTTCGAAAACCTCTGGAACTATCCCAACAATTGGGTCGCGCAGCACTTGATTCTTCCCCGGAACTATCCGGATGCCAGGTATGCGGGCAAATTTAACGGTGTGGATTTCTATCTGACCGACAAGCTGAACCACGCAGAGGCCCTGACATTTGGACGCACGATGTTTCTTCCGGCAGGTGAATCGATCGCTGAGAAGACTTTTGAGCACGAACTCGGCCACGTGGCCGCCTTCAACCTCATGGGCCCGCTTACCGCTGCGGCGGGCGGGGCGCTCTACGGCGCAAGCGCCGGACCCGCCCTCGCGGTCGCTCTGTCACACGGTCCCAAGAACTTCCTGGGTAATTTCGCATGGGCCGCGTACGGCTACAATCCGGGAGAGCAGCTGCTGGTGACCCGTGGCTCGCTCTTTCCAGAGCACCTTCCGTGAGAATTTTCGCCGGG
The DNA here is from genome assembly GCA_041486365.1 of Thermodesulfobacteriota bacterium. GTDB lineage: Bacteria > JAUYMQ01 > JAUYMQ01 > JAUYMQ01 > JAUYMQ01 > JBGPLH01. Next base: position 2,957 of record JBGPLH010000021.1, read on the forward strand.
ATTGTCCGATTTCTCGTCCTGGGCGTGATGCTCCCGCTCTTCGGGTGCGTGGAGCCGCGCGCCTACGACGGCGTGATCGGCGTGCGGGCCGCAAAGACCTGCCCGAGCTACGAGTTCGTTCTCGAGGCCAAGCGAGGGATGCATGAATTGAGTGTGTATGAGGTGAACGGGCACGGTAGAACAACGGAGAAGCTCTGGCGCATCCGGACTAGGGGAAAGCACAGCAAGCTAACGAGCGTGTGCTACGGCCAGGTACCGGAGGGATACATCCAGGTTCTGCCGCCCGCCGGGGAACCGAAGTCGGTGGTGCCAGGCTTGTATGCCGCCGTGACGCTCGCCGCTCCGATGCCCTTCTGGGACTATTACTACTTCCGGATTGACGCGCAGCGCAGGGTCCAGCTGCTCAAGAAGGATCCGGGGAAGTTCCAGGGGATCGTTTTCACCACGGACGGGTCTCCCTGAGCAGGTTGACTGCGGGCAGGTACCATGAGCCCTTTCGGACTCACGTACGAACGGCCGCGCTCTTGCGCGGCCTTCGCTTTGCCGGACAACGCGCGCTCCCGTCAGGACGCCGCGCCGGGCGGCGGCGCTTCGAGATCGCGGAGAATCTCGGTGGCCAGGCGGCCGTCGCGGCTGTCGGGGTCGCCGTGCAGCGACTCGACGAGCGCGCGGAGAGGGCCGCGGAGCGATGCGGGGACTTCGGACAGAATGCGCCGCAACGTGAGAAGCGAGAGGTAACGGTCGTCCGGGCGATCGGAGCCGAGGAGATCGAAGAGAGGGGGGCACGCCTCCGCGATGACCTCTCGGCGGGCGGGCCCGCGCACGGCGGCGAGCGCGTTCGCCGCGAGCCAGCGCGCGTCACGATCGGGGGAGGCGAGCAGCGAGAGCACGCTGCCCCTCCCTGCGGGATCGCCCAGGTGCAGCAGCGATTCCGCCGCGTACAGGCGGACCCGGAGATGGGGCGCCGCCAGCGCCACCTCGAGGACCTTTCGCGATCGCGGCGACGGGAAGCGGCGGAGCCCGGCGATCGCGACGAGCCTCGTCTCGAGCACGGCAGCGCTCGCCCTCTCCAGGAGCACCGGGAGCGCGCGGGAATCACCGATCTCGGCGAGGGCCCAGAGCGCCGCGTTCTGCAGCTCCGGGTCCTCCTCCCGGGACGCGGTGAGCAGCGGCTCGGAAGCTTCCTCGAGTCCTAGCCGCCCGAGCGCCTCTGCGGAGGCTCGCCGCAGGCGCGGCTCTCCCGACCGCAGGGCACGCAGGAGCGGCGCGAGCGCGGAGCGCGCCCGCAACGCCCCGAGCGCCTCGGCGGCGCACACGCGCCACAGGGGGTCCGGGTGATCCAGGAGCGCGGCGGCACCGGGGCCCGCGCGCTCCGGCCCGAGCGAGCGAAGTGCGTTCATCGCGTGGTGGTGAAGCGTCGCATCGGACAGCGCGCCGACGAGGGCCTCCACCGCCTGCTCGCCCCCGAGGCGACCGAGGGAGATCGCGGCCTCCCGTCGCTCGGGCGGAGAGCCTTCCCTGAGCCGCCGGACCTGCTCGTCGATCTCGGACACGGGCGATCCTCCCCGGGGCGGGCGAGAGTCTCCTCCCGGGGAGTGTAGGTGCGTCCTTGCGGGGTGCGCAAGAATAGGGTGGATAGGACCGCGAGGGCGGACGCCGCGGCGCGCATACGAGAGGCCCGTTCCTGAATGGAACGGGCCTTCCCTCGTCCTGCCGCGCCCGGAGACCGGATCAGCGCTTGCGGCGCTGGTGGCGCATCTTCCGGCGGAGTTTCTTCTGCTTGTGCTTCCGGATCTTCTTCCGCCGCTTCTTGACCACACTGCCCAAATGGCACCTCGGCTCGGGGCTTCGGGAGGAACGAATGATGAATCCACCGTCGCGGTCGCACACCGGCGATCGGTCGTGCGGGCGAGGAGACGCCCTGCGCCGCGGAACGGAGAGGCGGCATTATAGGAATCGCGACCTTCCTTGTCAACGCGCTCAGAGGCTTGGAAACGCGGCCGGATTTGCCGATTGACGCCTTGCCGGGGCTGTGTTAGATGAATTCCGCTCTCGCGGGACCCCCGCGGAGCCGTACACGATCGGGGGATAGAAAGGAGCGGCAGGCAGGTTTGCGGTTCGCACCGTGGATCGCGTGAGCAGACGGCATGCCACGGGTTCGGGCCCCAGAAAGGACCCGCCGAAGTGAATCTCGAAGTCGAAGACGCAGGCCCCCTCAGCTCGCGGCCGGCGGGGAACGAAACTCTCGAGCGTTACGGGAAGATGCTGATCTTCCTGTTCCTGTGCTCGATCGTCGTCACGGCGATCCTGTCCGGCTCCTTCCAGCGTGCCAGTCATTGGTATAACATGACGCCGCTGTCCCGCGCGGCGGCCGTCCCGCTGATCCTCTATTCCTTCCTCACCGCGATCAACCTGACCTACCGCTCGATCCTGTGCTTCCTCTACCGGCCCTTCCCGGTGGGGGCCTTCACGCCGACCCTGACCGTCGTGATCCCGGCCTACAACGAGGGGGAGATGGTCGAGCAGTCGATCGTGTCGAGCATGCAGGCCGAGTACCCGGCGGGGAAGAAGGAGGTGATCGTCGTGGACGACGGGTCCGGCGACGACACCTGGTCGTACATCCAGCGGGCGAAGGCGATCTACCCGGAAGTCGTGGCCGTCCGCCTCGAGCGGAACATGGGGAAGCGGCACGCGCTCGCGGTGGGATTCGAGAAGGCGCGCGGTGACTTCATCGTCACGATGGACTCCGACTCGGTGATCGATCGCGACGGCCTGCGGGCCCTCATGGCCCCCTTCGAGAATCCGAAGATCGGCGCCGTGACCGCCCGGGTCCGCGTGTACAACCGCTCGGAGAACCTGATCACCCGCATGCTCTCCGTGCGCTACGCGATGGCCTTCCAGTTCTTCCGCTCGTCGCAGTCGGTGTTCAGCACGGTGATGTGCTGCTCGGGGGTGCTCTCGGCCTACCGTCGCAGCGTGCTCGACCGGATCGTCCGTCCCTGGCTGAACCAGATGTTCCTCGGCGAGCGCTGCACCTACGGCGACGATCGGTCGCTCACCAATTTCATCATCCGATCGGGTTACGACACGGTCTACCAGTCCACCTCCGTGGTGAGCACGATCGCACCCCCCACGATGAAGAAGCTCGCGCGGATGCTGATCCGGTGGCACAAGAGCTTCATCCGCGAGAACATCGTCTTCTCGAAGTTCATGCTCACGCGCTACCGCGACGGGAACCGCATCCTGCCGGTCATGGACTTCAGCCTCGTGAGCATCATGTTCCCGTTCCAGTTCTATACGTTCGGCTACTCGATGTACTACATCTTCCACGACCCGGTCCTGGTGTTCCGCTTCCTGGCCCTGATCACGCTCATGGGTCTCTTCTACATGCTGTTCTACATCAAGTTCGAGCGGAACTCGGACTTCGTCTACGGCGTGCTCTACTCCTTCCTGCACGTCTTCGTGCTCATGTGGACCATCCCGTACGCGGCGCTCACGATGAAGGACGGGAGGTGGCTCACCCGCTAGCGCCTCCCGCGGGAACGACCGGGCGGAGCCGCAGCGGCTCCGCCTTTTTGTCGTCGGGCGCACCTGTTCCGGGAGCCTTCCATGAACGCGTCCAGACGGCCCCACCGGGGCGTCCTGATCGCCGTCGAGGGAATCGACGGGATGGGCAAGTCCACCCAGGTCGGGCGGCTCGTGGCGGGTCTGGTCGCGGCGGGCTGGCCCGCCGTGGCAACACGCGAGCCGACGCAGGGGCCCTGGGGGCGCAAGATCCGGGCGCTTGCGCGCGAAGGCCGGGCCGACGTGAGCCCGGAGGACGAGCTCGACTGGTTCCTGCGCGATCGGATGGAGCACGTGGAGTCCGTGATCCGGCCCGCCCTCCGCGCCGGGAAGATCGTGGTGACCGATCGATACTACTTCTCCACCATGGCCTACCAGGGCGCTCTCGGGATCGATCCGCACCGCATTCGCGAGATGAACGAAGCGCTCTTCCCGCGCCCCGACCTCGTGATCCTCCTCCGGGGTGAGGCCAGGCTCGGGCTCGCGCGCATCGCGCGCGACCGGGACGGCGGCGCGGACGCGGGCTACGAGCAGGCGCGTTACCTCGATCGCGTCGCGGATCTCTTCGCCGGCCTGCGCGATTCCGCGTTGCGCGTCGTCGACGCGCGGGGCACGCCGGAGGAGGTCGGCGCGCGGATCTGGGCCGTGGTCGAGCCGCTGCTGGCGACGCTCGAAACGAACGGGAACTGACGCGCGGTCCGGGGGCGTTGTGCCGCCGCCCTCTTCGTGATAAGCGCCGAGGGCATGAACGACGGACCCTCCAGGATCCCATCCGGGGAGCAGCGGTCCCCGGCGGGCCGGCGGGAACGCTGGCTGCTCGGCGCCATCTTGCTCGCGGGCGGGTGCCTCCGCGCGGTCTACCTCCGGGCCGTGCTGGCCTGGCCCTACCATCGGGAAGCGCTCCTCGTCGGTGACGGCGCCGTGTACCACGACGCCGCGCAGCGAATCCTCTCCGGGAGCCCCTGGGGCGTCCCGGTTTCCTGGCAGGATCCGCTCTATCCCACCTTCCTCGCGCTCTTCACGAAGCTCACCGGGAGCGACCTCGCCGGGCCGCTTCTCGTGCAGCACGCCCTGGGCCTGGGTTCGGCCTGGCTCGCCTGGGCCATCGCACGGCGCATGGCAGGGCCCGTCGCCGGCCTCGTCGCGGCGGCGCTCGCGGCGCTCTCGCCCGTGCCGATCTACTACGAGGGGCTCATCGAGAAGTCCGCGCCGGGGATCTTTCTCTTCGGGCTCGCTGCCTGGCTCCTCGGCTCGGGCCTCGTCCGCGGGCACGCGGGGCGCGTGGCCGGAGCGGGCATCGCGCTCGCGCTCACGGCGCTCCTCCGTGGGAACGCGCTCCTCGTGCCGCCCGTGGCGGCGCTGGCTATCGTCCTCGCTCGTCCGCGCGCGATCGTCGCCGCGAGGGCGCTCCTGGCCTTCGCGATCGGGATCGCCCTCGTCTTCGGCCCCGCGATGGTCCGCAACCGGGTGATCACCGGCGACTTCGCGCTCACGGCGGGGCAGGGAGGCGCAAACTACTGGGTTGGCAACCAGCCGGGAAACCAGACGGGCACCTTCCAGGCGCCCACCTTCCTGCGCGACGACCCGCGCTTCGAGGAGCTCGACTGGAAGGCGGAGGCGGAGCGGCGGGTCGGGCGCCTCCTGGAGAAGGGCGAGGTCTCGCGCTTCTGGTTCCGCGAGGGGCTGCGCACGTGGGTCGACGCGCCCCGGTTCGCGGTGCGCAACACGGTGCGCAAGGCACTGCTCTTCATCTCCGCGATCGAGCTCCCCGACACGCAGGCCTTTCCTTTCTTCCGGGACCGCTTCGCGATCCTGCGCCTGCCGCTTCCGGGGATGGGGCCGACGAGCGCCCTCGCGCTCACCGGCGTGGTCTTCTCGCTGGCGGTCTGGCGGGCCCGCGCGGCGGAGCTCGGCCTTGCGGCCGGCTACGCGGCATCCGTCGTGCTCTTCTTCGTGCTGGGTCGGTACCGGATCGTCGCGCTCCCGCTCTTCGCCGCGTTCGCGGGAGTGGCCGTGGAAGGGCTCGTCGACCTCGCGCGGCGGAGGGAGATCCTGGGTCTCGCCGTCGCCACCGCAATCCTGGCGCTTTCGGCGGGGATCGCCACCCGGGCCAGGGCACCCATGCGATACGCGTTTCCCTACTTCAACCTCGCCTTTGCCCTGGCGGAGGAGGGTCGCTACGAGGAAGCGGCCGGGCCCCTCGCGGAGGGATTCGCCATCGACCCGAACAGCCTCGTTGGGCGGGAAACGGAGGCGAAGCTCGCGCTGGCGCGGGGCGATCTCGCGGCGGCCGAGCGGGCCCTCGATCGGGCGCTGGCGCGCTGGCCCGACCGGCGCAGTCTCCGGATCAGGCTGGCCCGCTTGCGCGAGCGACAGGGACGGGGGGCGGAGGCGAGGGAGATCCTCGATACGCTGAGCCGGGAGGACCCCTTTGACACCCAGGTGCGCCGCGAGCTCGACGCGCTGCGCGCGGGTCGGGTCGGAGGCTCAGCGCCATGAAGGGCGGTGGGCGCGGGATCGCGCGGGCGGGCGACACGCGGATCGTCCACGAACGGCGGGGCGCGGGGCCGCCGCTCGTGCTCTGCCACGCCTTCGGCGTCAGCCGGACGATGTGGAGCCCGCAGGTGGAGGCCTTCGCCGCCACGCACGAGGTGATCACCTTCGACCAGCGCGGGTGCGGCGAGTCGGATCATCCGAAACCCCGGGAAGGGTCGCCGGATCCCTACACGATCGATACGTTCTCCGAGGATCTGGCTGCCGTTCTCGACGACCTCGGAATCGCCCGGGCGAGGATCCTCGGCGAATCGATGGGCGGGGCGACCGCGCTCCGGTTCGCGATTCGCTGGCCGGAGCGGGTGGAGGCCCTGATCCTCGTCTCCACGATGGCGTCGCGTCTTCACGGGAAGATCGTCGAGCGCGCCCGGGAGGTGGAGCGGGTCATGGCCGATCGCGGTCTCGCCGAGGCGGTGCGCTTCTACTTCCGGGGCCCGCTCCTCGAGGGTGTGCCGCGAGGGCCGATGTGGGAGGCGCAGGTGGAGCGATGGATCGCCGCCACGACGCCACAGGGATTCCTCGGCACCTACCGGGTCACGATCGATCGCCCTTCGATGGCCGACGCGCTGGAGGCCATCCGGGCGCCGACCCTGATCCTGGTCGGCGAGAAGGACCGGCTGTACCTGGAAGATGCCGAGCTCATGCGGCGCCGTATCCCGGGGGCCCGGCAGGTCGTGATGCCGGGTGTGGGGCACGCGATCAACGTGGAGGATCCGGCGGGCTTCGAACGCGAGGTGCTCGCCTTCCTGCGTGAACTTGCCTAGGGGTACTTCCAGAAGGGCTTTCCGGCGGAGAGCGGCTCCGAGCGACGAGCGCGGGGCACGCCGAAGTCGAACTTCTGCAGGTTGCCCGTCTTCGTGTCCCGCGTGACGATCGAGACGCGCAGGTCTTCCGGTTTGGCGTTCTTGAGGTATCCTCTGTCCACCTGAAAGAAAAGGAGGCCCCGCGCCTCCCCCTTTGGGGGGATGGGCTGATCGATGGGGAACGCCTTGGCCTCGTAGTCGCGGCGGATCTCCTGGTTCACGCCGCGTATCTGCAGGGCGGACGCCGCGATGGCGACGGGAAGGGCGGGCCCCGCGAGAACGGAGACCCAGCCCGCGGCCCCGAGGAAGCTCTTGTGCGCCGCCTTGCGCGCCTTCTCCTCCGCCGTGAGGTCCATCAGGCCGCGCCCGGCGATGATCAGCCGCGTCTGGTTCCGGTCCAGGGCGATCGGACGTCTCCTCTCATTTCGAATCCAGAGGTCCACCGGCACGATCCCCTTCCCCTTCAGATCATTTCCCAGGTAGGCGGACGCCTCCCGGTAGTGGGCGAGCACCGTGGCCGACGCGCGGACGCGCTCGACCCGCACGGGCGGATTGTCCGGCAAGGGCAGGAGCGGCCGGGCCTGGTAGCGGGCGCAGCCCGAAAGCAGGACGGCTCCGGCGAGGATGGGGATCAGCGGGACGCGGACGCGGGGCATGGACACCTGGGAAACCTCGGGCGCTCGAGGACGGCGCCTCTTACATCTTAGAGCGTTTCCGCCGGGCAGAACAAGCGGGCCGGACACCGCCCGGCGCCCCTGGCTTCACACCCCACGGCCCGGGATGTCCCTCGCATGCGCACCCTGCCGCGCGCCGTCCTCGCGGTCTCCCTCTTTGCGGTGGCGACCCTCGCCTTCGCCGGCGCGATCGATCACGACTTCACAAACTGGGACGACGCCGCGTACGTCGTGCGCAACCCCGCGATCGAGCGACTCGACGCGCCGGGCCTGCGGGAGATGTTCCGCCCCTCGAGCGTGGTGGTCGGCAACTGGGCGCCCCTCACGATCCTCTCCTTCGCGCTGGATCACGCCCTCTGGGGAAGCCGCCCCCTCGGCTACCATCTGACGAACGTGTGGCTTCACGGAATCGCCGTCGTTCTCCTGTTCCTGCTCCTGGACCGGATCCTCGCGGGGGGCCATCCGGATGCGTCACCGGCGGCGGCCGCCATCGCCGCGGCGCTCTTCGCCATCCATCCAGTCCAGGTCGAGAGCGTGGCCTGGATCGCCGAGCGCAAGAACGTGCTCGGCATGGTCTTCCTGCTGGGCGCGTTCCTCGCCTGGCTGCGCGCCGCGGGCGAGCGACTGCGTCCCGGCGCCTACCTCGCGTTTCTGCTCCTCTTCGCCGTCGCCCTCCTGGCGAAGGCCCAGGCGGTGATCCTGCCGCCGCTGCTCGCGCTGTACGAATGGATCGAGCGTCCCGCTTCCGGGGTTTCGCCCCGGGCCCGCGCGGGGCTCCTCCTCCCCGCCTTCGCCCTCGCGATCGGCGTGGGACTCGTCACGATCGTCGCCCAGCAGAGCGGCGCCCAGATACGACCGGCACATGATTTCGCCGGATCCGTCGCCACCGCGCCCCTGCTCGTGCTGGGGTACGTGAAGGACCTCCTCTTGCCCATGAACCGCGCCGCCATCCTCCCCCGGTCGATCCACCTGACGCCCTGGGAGCCGGCGCCGATCGCGGCCTGGCTCGCCGTGCTCGGCTGGACCGCGGCGGCGCTTCACGGCCGCCGCACGCGCCCGCACGCGGCGTTCTTCTGCCTCTGGTTCCTCGGCGCGCTTGCCCCCGTGCTGAACTTCGTGCCGCTCTCGGTGCTGGCCGCGGATCGCTACCAGTACTGGGCTGCGCCGGGACTGTTCGCGCTCACGGGGCTCGGCGCGGAGCGCGCATGGATCCGGCTCGGCCCGCCGCGGCGAACGCTCCTCGCGGCGCTCGGCGCCGTCACGCTGATCTTCTTCGCGGCGCTCACTCTCGCCCGGGTGGAGGTCTGGAAGGACTCCGTGAGCCTCTGGAGTGACGCCCTGCGCAAGGCCCCGGAGGAGGTCGTGGCGCGCACGAACCTCTCGTCGGCGCTGATCGTGGCGGGGCGATCGGAAGATGCGATCGTCCACCTGCGGGAGCTGATCCGTCTGCAGCCGCGGAACTTTCGGCTCCAAATCAACCTGGGCGTTGCGCTTCTGAAGCTGGGCCGTGTGGAGGAAGCGATCGACGCGGGGCGCGCCGCGACGAGGCTCCACCCGCGCCTGCCGGAAGCATGGCTCATGGTCGGGACCGCGCTGGAGATGGGCGGACACCGGGAGGAAGCGATCGAGGCGTTCCGCCGCGTGATCGCGTTGCGCCCGGGCGACCCGGCGGCGACCATCCACCTGCGCGCGCTCGAGGGCGGACGAAACCGGCCCTGAGGGGGCGGCGACCGTTCCGGCCCGTGCCGGGGATGCCCACGTCCCTGCCACGACCGGTGCGCCTTGCGAAACGGCGGGAAGCGCGGGATCATGCCCCACACGCGCGGGGCGGAAGGCTCAGGTCGGACCTTGTTGGCCCCTTCTTCGAGGGGGACCTCAGGTAAACCCTGTCGGCCCCCACTTCGAGGGGGACCTCCGCGCCCGAACCAAGAGGAGGTCGAGTTTCATGAAGGCGGCCGTCTGCTACGAGAACAACAAGCCCGTGCGCGTCGAGGAGATCGAACAGGACGCTCCCCGGCGGGGGGAGGTCCGCGTGCGCATGGCGGCCAGCGGCGTTTGCCACTCCGATCTCTCCGTGGTGACCGGCGTGCTCCCGCTCCAGCTCCCCTGCGTGCTAGGCCACGAGGGGGCCGGGATCGTGGAGGAAGTGGGGGAGGGCGTCACGCGGCTGGCACGGGGCGATTCGGTGGTGCTCTCCTGGATCACCCCCTGCGGCACCTGTCCGTTTTGCCGGATGGGGCGCGTGAGCCTGTGCGATCTGGGTGCGCAGATCAACACCACGTCCCTGATGCCGGACGGGACCTCGCGTCTCCACAAGAACGGCCAGGACCTCTACCCCTTCTCAGCGCTCGGTACGATGGCCGAAACGGCGGTGGTACCCGAGAACGCCGCCGTCAAGGTGCCCGCAGACACACCGCTGGACAAGGCCGCGCTCGTGGGTTGCGCGGTGATGACGGGCGTGGGAGCGGTGTTCAACACGGCGGGGGTGACGCCGGGAAGCCGCGTGGCCATTTTCGGGACCGGCGGCGTGGGACTCAACGCGATCCAGGGCGCCGCCATCGCCGGCGCGGAGCAGGTGATCGCGGTCGACGTGAACGCCCGCAAGCTCGAGTTCGCGAAGGATTTCGGCGCCACGCACACGGTGGACGCGTCGAAGGACGATCCGGTGAGGGCGATCAAGAAGATCACGGGCGGGATGGGCGCCGATTACACGTTCGAGGCGATCGGACGGAAGGAGAGCATCGAACAAGCCCACGCCGCGGCCCGCAAGGGCGGCACCTGCGTGGTGATCGGTGTGGCGCCCTACAGCGAATCGGTGAGCCTCAACGCCTTCCTCATTCCGATCCTTGAGAAGCGGCTCGTGGGCTGCTGGTACGGGAGCGCCAACCCGCACCTCGACATCCCGCGGCTCCTCGCGATGTACCGCGCCGGGAAGCTCAAGCTCGACGAGCTGGTGACGCGTACCTACAAGCTTGACGAGGTGAACGGGGCCTTCGACGACATGAACCGAGGCGTGAACGCCCGCGGCCTGATCCTTTTCTAGGGCGCCGCAGGGAGGAACCATGGTAGCCGGGAACTATCTCGGGCACAGGATCGCGATGGCGGGGATAGCACTGTGTCTCGCGCTCGCCGGATGCGATCGCCTCGGGATCGGTGTCACGCCGATCGGCGACATCACGAAGGATCCGGCGGCCTTCGAGGGTAAGGAGGTGACCCTGCGGGGAGAGATCGCCGAGTCCAACAAGATTCCCCTCCTCAACGTGACGGTCTACGCCATCAAGGACGCCACGGGGCAGATCTGGGTGACGACCACCCTGGATCGGCCCGCAGTCGGAGAGACGGTCACCGTCCGGGGCAAGATCGAAAACGCGGCCATACTCGGCGGGCGCGGTTTCGGCGTCACCGTGGCGGAGCGAGAGCGACGGTAGTAGAGTCCCCTCCATGGAAATCCTCCTCGCCAGGCCCCGCGGGTTCTGCGCGGGGGTCGATCGTGCCATCGAGATCGTGAAGATCGCGCTGGAGGTGTTCGGCCCTCCCGTCTACGTGCGCCACGAGATCGTCCATAACCGCCACGTGGTCGACGGCCTGCGCGATCTCGGCGCGCGCTTCGTGGACGACCTGGCCGACGTCCCGCCCGGGAGCGTCGTGATCTTCTCGGCCCACGGCGTCTCGCCCGCCGTCCGCGTGGAAGCGCGGGAGCGGGGCCTGCGCGCGATCGACGCCACCTGCCCGCTCGTCACGAAGGTCCATCTGGAGGCGCTCCGCTACGCCCGCGAGGGATACGGCATCGTGCTGATCGGGCACCCGGGCCACGTGGAGGTGGAGGGGACGATGGGAGAGGTGCCGGGTGGGATTCGGCTCGTGTCCACGGCCGACGACGTGGACGGACTCGAAATGCCCAATCCGGACCGGGTTGCCTATCTCACGCAGACCACTCTCTCCGTCGACGACACGCAGGCCGTCGTGGACGCGCTCCGCCGGCGCTTCCCGAGTATCCTCGGCCCCCGCAAGGACGATATCTGCTACGCGACGACGAACCGGCAGAACGCCGTGAAGGCGATCACCGGGGAGGCCGACGTGATCCTCGTCGTGGGCGCGCCGGAGTCCTCCAACTCGAACCGGCTCGTCGAGGTGGCGCGGGCCCGCGGCGTGCCCTCCCATCTCGTGGAGTCCGCCGCCGACATCGACCCGGCCTGGGTCCGCGGGGCGCGGTGCGTGGGGCTCACGGCCGGCGCGAGCGCGCCCGAGAAGCTGGTCTCCGACGTGATCAAGCGGCTGATGCAGCTGGGCGGGACGAAGGTCCGCGAGCTCGAGCTGATGAAGGAGGATGTTTCCTTCGCGCTGCCACCGGAGCTCAAGTCGGCGATGGGGGCCCGGCCCGGCGCTTGATCATGCGGCCGACTCCGCGCGCGGCGCCCCGCCCTCCGGCGGGGTTTTTCGTTGGGCTGGAGTAGGCCAGGGCGCCGCCCTCCGGAGCATGGGCGGAGTATGGCCCTACTCTCGGTCAGGATAAGTCAGGTAAACTACGATCGGGAGTTACCAGGGGGATGCCACGCTAACTCGGCCGGTCATGAAAGTTAGCGAAGCAGGCTGTCCGGAGGGCCAGCGACGCGGTTTTGCGACGGTCCTGACCGGCGCTCGAAATGAATTTGGTTCACTCGGGAAAAATCTGGAATCCGCGTTGCAGATGGCCAGGAAGCATGTTATCAAGCTTCGAAACTTCATCATGGAGGTCTCATGGCAAGCAAGGTTGTGGACAACGTCATGCAGGCGCTCGCGAGGGCGAAGCGTGATCTTGTCAACGAAGCGCAGAAGATTTCAGACGAGATAGCGAAGATTGACGCCTTCCTCATGGGCCGGGTCAGGGGCGTCCGCAGGCGCGTGAGCGCAGCGACCAAGAGGAAGACCAAGGGCAAGCGCGGCGGGAAGCGGCGGATCAGCGCGGCGGGGCGGGCCCGGATCGCGGCGGCCCAGCGCAGGCGGTGGGCGAAGGTCCGGGCAGCGAAGAAGGGCTCGAAGGCCTGACGCGCCCGCGAAGGGTTTGTGGTCCGGCTCCCCAGGGGGAGCCGGATTTTTTTTGGGAGGCGTTCCCCGGGTGGGGGCCGCCGCGGCGTGGTGAAGGCCACCCCGGTGGGCTATCATCGTCCGCCGCCGAACCCCTTCCGGCTGGCGGAAACCCCCTGCGGGGCCGGTGGATCCGGGACACGAAGGTCTTTCATGCTCCAGCTCACGCAGATCTCGAAGCACTTCGGCGCGCGCCGCGTGATCGACGATATGTCGCTCATCGTCCAGGGGCGCGACCGGATCGGCCTGGTCGGAGTGAACGGCTCCGGCAAGTCGACGCTGCTCAAGATCATGGCCGGCGTGATCCCTCCCGACGGGGGGGCGGTCTCCCTGGGCAAGGGGGAGACGGCAGGTTACCTCCCGCAGGACGGGCTGGAGGCGGAGGGAAGGGCGCTCCTGGACGAGGTCCTCTCGGCCTGCCACGAGGTCCGCGCCATCGAGAGCGAGATCCGCGAGCTGGAGGCGAAGCTGGAGTGCTCGCCCGCCTCCGATCCGGCCCACGACACGATGCTCGAACGCTACGGCCACCTGCAGGGCGAGTATCAGCGCCTCGGGGGGTACGATCTCGAGGCCCGGGCCATGGCCATCCTCACCGGGCTCGGCTTCGATCCCGGGGACCGCGCGCGCGGGACGCGCACTTACTCGGGCGGCTGGCAGATGCGGATCGCGCTCGCCAAGCTCCTGCTCCGGCTTCCCACGGTGCTCCTCCTGGACGAGCCGACAAACCACCTCGACCTCGAGGCGCGGAACTGGCTCGAGGAGTTTCTTGCGGACTACCCCGGCGCCGTCGTCCTGGTATCCCACGACCGTTACTTCATGGACGTCACGGTCAACCGTATCCTTGAGATCTCACGCGGCCGCGCGACCCTCTACCACACGAACTACACCCGCTTCGAGTCGGAGCGCGAGGAGCGGATCCGCGCGGCGCGCGAGGCCTACGAGAAGCAGCGGGAGGAGATCGAACGGATCGAGGCGTTCATCTCGCGGTTCCGCTACCAGGCCTCCAGGGCGGCCCTCGTCCAGAGCCGGATCAAGAATCTCGAGAAGCTGGAGCGTCTGGAGCCCCCCGAGGGGCGGCGGCGAATTCGATTCCGGTTCCCCCAGCCCGCGCGGCCGGGGCGAACGGTGCTGCGGCTGGAGGGCGCGGCGAAGCGCTACGGGGAGATCGAAGTGTACCGCGCGATCGACTTCGCACTGGAGCGCGGGGTGAAGGCGGCGATCGTGGGGCCCAACGGCGCGGGGAAATCGACGCTGCTCCGGATGCTCGCGGGGGTGGAGCCGCTCTCGACGGGCAAGCGGACGGTGGGTCACAACGTGACGCTCGACTACTTCGCGCAGGACCAGTCCCGCGTCCTCGACGAGGACAAGACGGTCCTCGAGACGCTCACCTCGGTGGCGCCCCTCGCGATAGTCCCGCAGCTACGCACAATCCTGGGCTGCTTTCTGTTCAGCGGCGACGACGTGAACAAGCGGGTACGCGTGCTGTCGGGCGGCGAGAAGAACCGGCTCGCGCTCGCCAAAATGCTCTTGCGCCCGGCGAACGTGCTGCTCCTGGACGAGCCGACGAACCACCTCGACCTGGAAGCGAAGGACGTGCTCCTGGACGCGCTGCTCGGTTACGAGGGGACGGTCCTCTTCGTCTCCCACGATCGGCATTTCCTGGATCGCCTCGCGCAGCACGTCTTCGAGGTCGGCGGCGGCGGGATCCATCACTATCCGGGAAATTACGAGGACTACGTTGCGCGCAAAGCGAGGATGGAATCCGCGAAGACCGCGGCTGCCCCTGCGTCGCCGAAAAAGCGGAAGGCCGCCGGCAACGGCGCGGCGGATCCCGCGGCGGCCGCGAAGGCTTTACCCGCCGCCTCCCGGGAAGAGCGAATCCGCACGCGCGAGGCCGGGAAGGCCCGCTCGCGGGAGTCGGCGAAGCGGGACAGGGAGCTGGGTCGGCTCGAGGAACGGATCGCCGAAACCGAGCGAAGGCTCTCGGAGCTGGAGTCGTTCCTCGCGAACCCGCATCTCTACGGGGATCGGACGCGCTTCGACGCCACGCTGGTGGAGTACCAGACCCTCAAGGGCGAGCGGGACCGCCTCTACGACCGCTACGAGTGGATGGAGCGGGAGGGGAATCAGGGGCCCGGCGCGCGCTGAACGACGCGTCTTGACTCCCGGAGACGACCGTCGTCTCATGGTCCTCCGCCCGACGTAGACCCGGGCGCACGGGTACGGCGGACCCGGGAACGGAGGGGACGGGTATCGTGGGTGGCGGGACGGGCAGCCGGGAGATCGGCGCGGCGGGAGCGGGAGCCGCCCCGGCGGACGCATACGCGGGATCCGCGGATGTCGCGAGGGCCGCCTCGTACCTCGCGGCGAAGCTGCCCCCGGGGCTTCGTGCCTTCGCGCGAATCGCCTTCAACTACCTCTGGTCCTGGACCCCCGGCGGCCCCGACCTCTTCCGGGCCCTCGATCCCGACCGCTGGGAGACCTGCGGCGAGAATCCCGTCCGCCTCCTCCTGGAAGCTTCACCCGACGCCGTCGAGAGCGCCATGGCCAACGCGGGGCTCCTCGAGCGCGCCGCCGATCTCGAGTCGCGAACGGAGGCGGAACTCTCGCGCCCCTTCGCCGTAGGATCCCTCCATCCCGGCAGACCCGTCGCGTTTCTGTGCTCGGAATACGGCGTCCACCGCTCGCTGTACACCTATGCGGGCGGCCTCGGCGTTCTGGCCGGCGACTTCCTGAAGGAGGCCTCCGACCGGGGCATTTCGCTGGTGGCCGTCGGCCTCCTGTACCGGGAGGGCTACTTCCATCAGCGACTCGATCCGTCCGGCTGGCAGTACGAGTCGTGGTTCGACGATGATCCGCAACGTCTCCCGATGGCGCGGGTCACCGGCCCCGACGGCCGGCCCGTCGTCTTCCCGGTTTCCATCCGCGGCCGTGACGTCGCCGTGCAGGTGTGGCGGGTGAACGTTGGCCGGGTGCCGCTGTACCTCCTCGACACCGATCGACGCGAGAACGCCCGGGTGGACCGCTGGATCACCTCCCGGTTGTACGTCGGCGACCGGGAAGTACGCCTCTCGCAGTAC